>JAEPQF010000030.1 GCA_017640685.1 Hyphomicrobiales bacterium | reverse complement strand
GACTAGACACCTCTTTAGTTAGTAAAGAAGAGGGTTTAGCTCTTCACTCCTATCAAATATATTTGATGAGTACGTCACGAAGATTTGCAAATTCAACCTGCAGGATACTGTTATATTTATGAATAATGATTGACGCGACTGGATGTCTTTTAAGGCTATTCGGAAGTGAGACTTTTTATTATTTCAATTGGCTGTAAATAATCGCCTAAGACGTGAACCTGTGGAGGAGAAACAAACCATGAAAAATAAAAGAGACCTTAATCGACGAGATTTCATGGCTCTCACAACAGGTGGCGCAGCATTTGGAATAGCCCTAGCAAGTCCGTTTGGAAATTTTGCGCTTGCAGCTGGACAACAAAAAATTAAAGCTATTGCATTCGATGCTTTTCCCATATTTGATCCGAGATCGGCATTCAAAGTCGTAAAAAAACGATTTCCTGAGCATGGCGATGACTTGCGTAAAGCATGGTTTAAGAAAATCTTCGGCTATACATGGCTTAGAACTTCTGGCAAACAATATAAAAATTTCTGGCATGTCATGGAGGATGCTCTCCAGTTTTCTGCCAAAAGCATGCAACTAGAACTGACGCCAGAGAAACAAGAAAACATCATGAAAGCATTTCTTCGTTTGCCTGTCTGGAAAGATGTAAAACCAGCGCTTGAGGCTTTGAAGGAGCAAAATATCAGGCTAGCATTTCTTTCTAATATGACTGAAGATATGCTCAGAGAAAACCTACAACATAATGGTATTGAAAACTATTTCGAGTTTGTTCTCAGTACGGATCGCGCGCAAGCATTTAAGCCTGCTCCTAAAGCCTATCAACTCGGTGTTGATGCATTTGGTTTACAAAAAGAGGAAATCGCCTTTACTGCATTTGCTGGATGGGATGCGGTTGGTGCAACATGGTTTGGGTATCCAACTGTGTGGGTTAATCGGCTAGGCTTTCCTTTAGAGAAGCTGGATGCAGTACCGCATGCTTCGGGTAGAAATTTGAAAACATTAACCGATTTTGTAGGTGCAAATTAATTTTTTACCTTGATTACTTAAGGTGCTTTTTCAAACTGTGAGAATATGCATATGAATAATGATCTATTTGCTGAACTCATAGAATGTGATTTGAAAACTACTTCAAGTATCAAGAAAATCTATGCGCGTTTTTGCGAACATGAAAATTTTATCACCGAACTCTTTAATCTCTTTTCATGTCCTGATGTTGAGCGCGAAGCTACGTGGCTTTTCAAGCATCATTGTGAAAACAAAGCTATTTCATTGAACTCAACTAAGTGCGAAATTTTCTATTCGAGCGCTATATGCTTACAGCATTGGGAGGCCACTTTGCATGTATTACAAGTGATGGAATATGTCAAAATACCTTCGCAACAAAGCAATGTTATTTATGGTTTCTTACAAAAATGCACTGAACATGAGAATAAGATGGTTCGTGCCTGGACTTATTATGGGCTTGCTGTTTTTGCTGTTTCTTTTCCAGAAAAAAAGACTGAGATTTTAGCCACATTAACTCAAGCAAAAGAAGTGGAGGCCGCTGCCTCTATAAAAGTGCGTTTAAGGAAAGCTCACGCCCTTTTAAGTTAGCAACTTAGCAAAGCTGAAAAAATTCAAGATAAACTGTAACTATTGGAAATGGTCGGAGCGATAGGATTTGAACCTACGACCCCTGGTCCCCCAGACCAGTGAAACAATATACATACCCAATAAAAACAATAACTTACGTATTTGATAGTTTACAGAGAATTGCAGGACATTTGCAGAACATGTGCCAATGTAGGGTGCAAATGTAGGGTGCAAGTGACAATCATACATAAGTAACTTCTAGTAATTTTATTTATGTTTTTAACTAAGAGAGGTGAATATGGAAATTAACGAATTACAATGGCCAGATGGAGTAAAAATTAGACCTCGACATCTGAGGAAGCAATCACAGTTCAAGGTTGATTACCAAAAGGCCAGGGCACACTTAAAAAACCAAATCAAGCTAATGAATGGGACAGGCGTGAAAATTACATCAACGCCTGAGGCTCCACCTGTGGCCGTTTATTTCAATTCGGCTGGTAAATCGTATTGCTTTGCCTGCGATAAATACAAAACCAAAACATCAAACCTTAGAGCTATAGGCTTAACTATTGAAAGCTTGAGGGCTATCAAGCGACACGGTTCATCAGAAATGATGGAGCAAGCCTTTAGGGGGTTCGAGGCCTTACCTGCGCCTAAAAAAAGTGGATGGAGGACGATATTCGGCTATGACGCAGGATATAACCCCAGTCCCTTCGATCTTAAAACTAGGTTCAGAAAGTTAGCCAAGCGAGCGCACCCTGATCATGGAGGCAGTGAAGGCGAATGGATTGCGCTCAATGAAGCCCATCAACAAGCTAGAATTGAGCTGGCTATTAACTAAGAGAGGTGAGGAGATGAAACGAAGGAAGCGCCGCGCAAGCAAAAAAATTTGCCAAACAATCCATTTTCAAAAAAGGTCACTCCAAAGGTTCGGCGTAGTCTTAGGAAAAGCTGAAAGAAAGACCATAATAGATGATATTCAAGGTAGCAGTTATTTTTGCATTTTTATTGAGAGACAAAGCAACACTAGGTCAAAATATCTTGTTAAGTTAGATGGTGTAAAGCCAATGATTGTAATCTATGACAAAACCAGAAAGAATTTAGTGACCGCCTTAAACCCCTATATAGAGACAAGAGAATGTTCAAAATAAACGAAGATGCACACGAAGCTTTATCTTGGTTCTCTTTTTCAGCTCGTAGCGCATTAAGTCATATTGACAAGATCAATGACTTTCAGGAAGCAGCAATCATAACATCGGACCTTACAGAAGGTAAGTTTGACTGGGAGCCATGTATTGATCAAGAAACAGTGAAAAGACTGCTAACAGATTTAAGGGCGGTTGAGGAATGTGTTTTGATGATCAGAAAAGCGCTAGAGAAGCAAAATTTAGAGACAGAGAATAAGTGAAATGAAAATACTTGGAATAATCTTTTTAATTTTACTTGCGGCTTTAATGTTAAAGTTTTGGGAAAGAACCTTGATGTTGGTTTTCATTGCCCTATCTTTAGCTGGCATTATGGCTATTGGTTACAGTTTTATATTAACATTGGCATTGCCATTTCACCTATATGATGGCCGTGGGCTTGAGTATGCAGGCCAGGTTTTGCTGTGGTGGGGTTGCTCTATTCCATGTACGGCAATAGGATTATTGGCAGGAACTTTTTTTGCTGAAGAAGCAGATCTAAAAAGTCGCGGATATAGATAAACTATAAACACATCCCTCAAACATGTTCAAAGAACTTAAATAAATCGACATATTATGAAAAACACGCTCATTTCGTGAATAACACTATTTATCGCGACAGTTTTATGAATTTACTGTCGTGAAAAGTGTCGCGAACTAACAAAAGTGTCGTGATTTGTTAGTTAGAAAGCTTTAACTAACGCATATAGACTCTCCACAAATGTTCATGTTATGTTTCGCCTATCATGAGCATAGCAAAACCAGAAACAGTCCAGCAATTATATTTAGATTTTGACGGCTTTTTTGCCTCTGTTGAGCAGCAGGCAAAGCCGCGCTTACGTGGTAAACCTGTTGGTGTCGTTCCGTTTGATACAACAGATTTTACAAGTGTTATTGCATGCTCTAAAGAGGCTAAAGCCCGCGGCGTTAAAAACGTGATGCCCATCAGAGAAGCAAAGAGATTGTGTCATGACCTCATTCTAGTGCCTCAAAGCCCTGATTTGTACAGGCGTGCTCATTTATCGCTCATCAATGAAATAACCTCTGTCATCCCGATTGAAGCCATTAAATCAATTGATGAACTCACATGCAGGCTTGACCAACGTGACAAACGAGACCCAAGGGCGCTTGCTTTAAAAATTCAGAGCACAATTAGAAAAAACATTGGGCCGCATATCACCTGTTCTATCGGCATCGCTGCAAACCGTCTACTTGCTAAAATCGCATGTAAGATGGATAAGCCAAACGGTATCACAATCTGGCACCCAGATGATATGCCTGCCCCTCTTTTGCCGGTTCCTTTTGATGACATCCCAGGCGTTGGATCACGAATGCGTAAACGTCTTTATAAAGCAGGGATTTTTACGACAGAACAGCTCATTAATGCAGACCCTAAACATATGCGCCTTTTGTGGAGGAATGTAACTGGAGAGAGACTTTGGTATGCACTGAATGGCTATGAGGTGAAAGCAGAGCCAAGTAAAAGAGGAATGTTTGGTCATAGCCGTGTTTTACCTCCAGAATCGAGAAGTAAACCAGAGGCTAAAGCGTGCGCAAGATTATTATTGGTGAAAGCCGCGAGGAGAATGAGGAGAGAAGGATATTACGCAACCAAGCTTTGGCTGCATTTTTCGCTGCGTCTAAACCCGAAACTCACTGTGAGTTATTCAGGAGATTTGAGCTTCCCAGCAGCTCAAGATGATCAGGCTTGCCTAAGGGCCTTTGATAGGCTTTGGAGAGAAACTCTTTTACAGATACCCCGGTATGGAAAAATAATAAGAATTGGGGTTTCTCTTTATAATTTGCAGCAGGCATCAGGAAGGCAGCTAGATTTATTTGCAGATGATGACGATACCCGTCAAAAGTGGGAAAGCTTGAACAATGCTATTGATAGTTTAAATGAAAAATACGGTAAAACCATTGTAAGCATAGGGCCGTGGCAACCACCAGCGGGCGGCTATGCAGGAGGGAAAATTGCCTATACCAGAGTACCCAGCGCAGAAGACTTTTGGTGATCAGTTTTTATCAGGAAAAATATTCAATAAGCGTAGCCCAATATTCATCGTACAAGTTTTTAATTGTTGCTCCTAGCAGCAATAGAAGAAGCCATTTGAAGGCCTCTCTAAGCCATTTAGATATATTAACTTTAACCAACACTTCAATATCCTGTGGAGGCAGAGGTATGTCCGTTGAGCCAATGAAAGCAGACACAGAAATAATTAACCTGTGTTTGCCAGATTTTTTAGGAGTAACATTCCATTGCCACACCCCGAACTTTGCTGAACTCCTGAATCCATAGGAAGAGGCAAGAGTGTCATTGACGCATTGAGTTTCTGGTGTAAGTCGCTCAACAATAAATGAGCTGTCAGGATCATAAAGACGAACGCTCATTGTAGACGAGGTTTGTATTCTATGTTGATGCACTATTCCACTCATCAGCTCCTTTACACTTGCTTCATCATTATCAGAAATCCTTATTTCGATTTCTTCTTGCACCCCTTTACGCATGATATTTGGAATATTTTGAACTAGCCAACCGGATTTAGAGCGTAATTGCTCAACCCATCGAAAAGGTTTAATGGATAGTGAAGTGCTTAGAGCTTGGTTTTGGATCCCTAGTGGACCTTGGATTTTATCTAACGCTTTAGCAAGATCTTTGTCTTGCATGAATATATTCTCACTAACACCGCGAAAATCTTTTTCATTTTGTTCTAAATTTTGCTGGTTAATATCATGAGAGCTTACAGCCGAGATTGATTGCTCGTCGGTATCTAAAATAGGTTTATCAGTCTCAATGGTAAAATCATCAAAGTCTATTGACTTAAAAAATTTTTTTTTATGTTTTAATGTAGCGATTCTGGAAGCGAATATACAAACGGTGGCTAAGACCGCGGATAGTAGAGATAAAGAAATCAAAATCATTTCTGATGAAAATTCTCGTATAAATTCAACCATTTTAAACTCAATAAATAATTTCAATTAATTCGATGATAACTAATAACAGTCCTCTACAAAATACCCAAGCTTATCTGTTTTACTGTATTTATTAGATTTGACTGTTTCGCTGGCCTGAGCTTGAGTGATGATAATCATGTCAGGGGAACTCTTTAAAAGGTTTGATGTAATTCTATATGTTGCTGGCCCCAGCGCTATGAAAAAGCAAAACAGAAAAACCATGAGCCCCCTGCTTACACCAACACTTTCAATATACTGATAATACTTTTCAGGAAGTCGGGGTCTAATAAGTAGATCACGTAAAGCACCAAGATAACCGATCCAGCATAATATAATTTGTCTAAGCCCGTGCTCTTCTTGCTCTTGAGTTCCTGAATATCTTTTTGTGTTTTTGTGATGGCCCTGCAATGGTGCAAAACCTTGTTCTCTGTGCGTGCTATACGCTCGTAAACGTGATGTTTCTCTACAGGGTCCATTCATCTCTCAAGCCTCATTTACATAGAGCGTCATAAACTGAATTATGCTCTCTTATCTCTCGCTTTGTTTGTCTGGTGTCTTTCTTTGAATAAGTGATGTTGCGAAAGTTGTCGCAATCATCAATCGCGCCTATAGGGGTCCCGTCCTTTGCGCAAGCTGTTAGAGTGGACGTTACGACGAGCACTGCGAGCTTTTTTCTTACGAACATGTTTCACCTTCAATGTTTCAGTTAAGACGGCATTTTTCCCAGCCAGATAAGCCTCGCGTTTAATTTCACAATACTTCATATAGACCAAAGAGAGGAGGGTTAAAGCAAGAGCTCCATAACGAATTAAAGGGCTCCCAAATAAGGATAGAATGCTCATGCAACCTCCCCGTTTTTGTTGTCGTCAATTTTGGCGTAAGTAGAGAGAGCAAGGCCTGTAAGGCCTAATACAATAAGAATAGTTGTTGAGCCTAATTCAACTTGCCCAAAGATCCCCTGTAGCATTGAGATAGGGTCTTGAGCGGCGTCATAGACTTTTTTGAGTGTATCCCACCAACTTGAGACAACAGCCCCAAGCGCGCTTAGAGCGGCAATGACATGGCCAAAAATTGTACGACTTTCAGATAAAGGTTTGCGTTCAATTGGCCCCGCTTCAACATCTTGCGGCATTTCTTCAATTGGACCGTTTTCACCCCGTAAACCACGCCACAGCTCACACTCAGCGCGGCGACGCCTTACAAGACCTTTAAGCGTCTTTAGTTTGCCGTTTACACGCGCCTTTCTGTAAAGCATCAATCTGCTTGGTACCGTGTTGAATTGTTTGCGGTTCACATATGGAATAATCTTCCTTAAGTTCCCCTCACCACAATTATAAGTGAATGATACCAGTGCATCGAACTGGCACTGCTTAAGCGTAACACCAGCCTTTAAGCGTCGCTCAACCGCATGTTCATAACGGGCCATATCATCAATTAAAAGACGCTCAGCTTCTTCTTGGCTAATTTCCATACCAGGCATTGCTGTTTTTGTATGACCATAACCAATGGTCCAAACGTTTGCAGGGCAACGATATGCCTTTAATCTACAGCCTTCGAACTCTTTAATAAGATCTAAGCCTATTTGTGAAATTCTCATATTGCTTTCTCCAATAAAAAACCCGCTCAATGGCGGGCTGTTTCATGTTTGATAATGTCAATGATTACTTTCCAAGCATGACATCAGGATCTAAGTTTAAATTCTGAAACAATGCTCTTGCGTTCACGTCGTCTTGCCTAATCTCACTTGCTGCACTCCACTTTTCATAAAGTAAATCATCAGCTTTTAAGATGGATAACGCGTCGTTAAATCTATCTACAGCTTCAAGCCTCTTTATGAGTTCAAGTTTAGAAATCGCATGAACATTATTATTAATTACTTTTCGTCTTATAGCCGCCATGTGTCTAACTCCATTTAAAACCAATGCCGTGAATTGACATGAGTTTGTTGTTTAGGGTTTCAATCTTCCATTTCATGTCTGCACTGCTAGCCTGGCCTGATAAATCAATGCCATTTGCATCATAGAGCTTCACACCATTTACAGATAATCCAGTATCAACAAGAACACCTGCAACCCAATTAGAGCCACCATCTCGTGAAGCTGATACAATCAAGTCCGTATTCAAAGTGATGTTTTCATTCGTTTCAATTTGAACAAAGACACGGGCCAAGTCTGGCGCAGTACCTGCCATGAAAGAATTAGATTGAATTGTCATATTCGCGGGTACTGATGGCTCATAAAACATTGCCTCTGCGATAAAGGCAAAGTCAGCCGCTGGTGTTATTGCAACCCAAAAATAATCCCACGTTGTGCTTGTGTCTGATGAATTAACAGTGACAACAGCCCCATTACTATCAGCAAAAGGGCCACTACTACCTAGCAATGTTCCATCCGTTGGGCCTGTTGGTGCACTTCCATTTTTACCGTATAAATCAATTGTGACATTTGGCACCGATGCACCACCGGCAAAACCAAAGCTCGCCGCGCCATAACATGTCACTTTTTCGACTGCCTTGGGTGAAGATGTCGCGTTTTTACCAACATATCCGAAGGTTGTACCAGCCGACCCCTGATAAGATGATGCCGTCACATCTGTGATCGTATTCCCATCGAAAGCTGCATTAATACCATTGCCACCAGTCATATCACCGATATTACTGCCAAAAGTGGTAGCGATTAAAATTCCGTCCGATGCGCCGCCATACTTTCCATCAGAAGGGACATAAACTTGATTTGCAGAGTTTACGGTGTCCACGTCTGTTTCATCATCAAACGGGTCAATAATCCCATCATTCAAGATTGCTGCATCCCCTTCTAAATCAGCCAATCTCAATTGCATCATTAAAAGATCTGCAGAAGATGTTGAAGATCCAGAGCTATGAGTGTCTATCATGCTCTTAATGTTGGCCGGAGAAAACCGTCTTACACTGGCCTCTGTGCCAAGTGTAATTTCTGATGATGAAACAACAGAAACAACATTATTATAAGCGGTTTCAATCTCACTGTCTGTTTGGTCCGCTGTAGCATTGACTTCTATGCCGTTCACTTTGCTAGCTAATGCATCTGTAAAAGCGTTAGTGTCTGCATTTGATTCATATTTCGTTTTAATAGAGGCCGCACTCTCTCCACCGACTGCAACCTTCTTCCAAAACCCGCTTCCACCTGTCTGGTCAGTCGGCGCTATGTCTCCAGATAGTGCCGAACTATCATAAAAATAGTCTGATAGTTCATCTTCAACATATCGTCTCTCTTTATCTGAGATTGCACTTTCTGAAAGCGCTGCAAGATCCGTTGTGCTTTGTATCGGGGCACCATAATGCGATGCATCTATTGAGTTTAGTTTATTTAGCAAAGGGTCGGTAAGTGCATTCGTGTTTGCCTCTGCCTCGTATAATGCTTTTATTTCAGCTCCAGTTTGATCAGCCGTTGCGCCGTCTTCAATATTCAAAATCTGTCTAGCTACAACAGGGCTCAACTCTTCAATAGTACCGTTTCCAGAGCTTACACGCCCTGCAAAAGTATTTTGATTTAAACTAGTTACACTTCCGCCTAGTGAAATCGGGCCTAACCATCCTGATGGATCAGAGCCTTCTTTATGATATGCAACCTGAGTGTCACTAGCATAAAAGATAAATCCGTCGCTTTCACTATCATAGTTTGATCTATTCGCTACGATGTCAATTGCATCAATTAAAAAGGCCTCCCCTTTATCACCCTTATCGCCAGTAAGTGATATAGGCGCAAACCATTCGTTGCCTGATTTAGGACCGTAAAAATCTTTATTGTTAAGATCGAAATAAAAGTCACCATTTACACCGAGTGAATTTAAAGGTGCGTTATTCCCTGATAATATTGTATTTCCGTCTTCGCCGGCACTTCCCTGCAACTCTGTTAGGCTTGACCATGTACCATTTGATTTTGGTCCATAAAGTCGCGCAATAGTTGGGTCAATTGCAAAGTCACCATCAATTCCTAGTGTGTTCGGTGGCAATCCATTTACCGTATGTATTTTTGTGAGAGCCCCGCTAGCTCCTGCCGTAAGCTCAGGAGCCGCTACAATATATATTTTCGCATAAATGTTTTTACCGCGTGTTTCTAGCCCGCCAGTAGCGTTTGTAGTAAATGTATGAGTATGCTTACCTGCATCACCAGTTTCACCGCTTACTTTAACATTATAAACCCCGATATTACCTGCAGCTACAGCTACACCGGCCGCTCCTGATGGGAATTCGTGACGATGCTCACCATTTTCATCAGTTGTACCGGTATGCGTATGACCCTTAATTTCATCGCCTTGAGTGGTACCGATATTATCGCCACCAACACCGTCAGGTCTCGCCGTTCGATTAGCCGCGTCCGGGTCTCGGCCAGCACCATCATCCATACCCCTAATTGTATAACCCCTGAGGTCAGGCATGCCGAAAGTGGTAACGCCATCACCGCCATACATTACCCCGTATGCATCATAAAGATCTTGATAATCTGCTATGTTCACAAGCTGACCATCAGCTGGCAATAATCCTGCTGGAGCTTTTTCTGGCTTACCAAACCACATAACAGGATAGCCAACTTGCATCATAGATCCCTTCAAACGCGGGTCTAGCTGCTCAATTGTAATCGTGTCTTTAGGAACAATATATTTAGCCGCAATCCAATTGGCGCCATCAGATGTAAATCTGACCTGCTCGTTGAAAGTGGTAATATCAATAAACTCTGCCTCATCGATTGTTTCAGAGGAAGCTGGCTTTGGAACCACAGTAATTTTATATTCGCTTGAATAAGCGCTTCTAACTGTCAGGCCGTAGCCGTTCCCTACTTCCGCAGCTGATGGCAACTCAATGGTAATGTTGTCACTGATCGGCTTTGAATTTAAAAAAGCATTCTTTTGAGCGTCATTAATTGAAGCAGTATAATTTGTCTGGATTTCTCTTACTGGTGTATTGTAGAGCTCTTTGCTTGAGACAATATCTGTAAGATCTACCTGTCCGGTTAGGTTGTCATGTGGGCCCGAAATCACAACGTCATTTGCGTCTCTGACTTCACATTTATACGTCTCGTCTTTAATAAAGATCGGGGGGAATTCACCACGCGCATCACTCGTGATATTTTCGGGGTCGTGAGCCGTTGCGAAAAGCGCATCCCTGTAAACCGTCAAATACTGTAATGTGCCTGTTTTATAAAAATAAGCCTTTGCGCCCACAATTGGCTTGCCATTTTCATCAGGAATGAATTGTTTTGGTAAAACAAACTGGTTCATATTGCTTTCTCCAATAAAAAACCCGCCTAGAAAGACGGGTGATTTGAAAATTCTGCTTTTACTTACTGATTAATCAGAGGCAAGATCTTTTGTCATCGCCTTTGAGGTTGCGCGAAACCTTTTATTATATCTTTTCCGAATAGCCTTTTTTACACCAGGCTTAGATAGATACTTATAGCAATGACGCGCCTTGGTTAAAGCGTCATACTCATCCCCACTCTTTAACGGTATAAGTTTCATAGTTTCTCACCTAATTGTAACTGTTAGAGAAATATAACACACATCAAGTAGAGTTTGATTTATTTAAATTAACTGCTAGAATCTTGGTGTTGAGTCATAGGAGGCCAAGCTATGAAAGCACCAAGTACTGAAGTGAAAAGCAATATCGACTGGAATATTGTTTGGTATTATGGCTCACTAATCTTTTTCCCGTTTTTCGCAGGCAGCTCGATATTGTATTTTTTGGGCATTAAGACTGGATTAAATATTTTTGATAGCCTGTTCTGGGCAACCTTCCTCCTAATGTGTGCTTATTTACATAAGCCAATTAAAATACCATACGATATGGATCGCGCCGAAGCTGAAATTTTGGTTGAAAAAAAGATCAAGCGAAGAGAAATCTACAGATATAGTTACTTTGTATTACTCTTCAGTATCTGTGGGATTATCCTTTTTATCGATCTTTTTGACCTTTGGAGATTTATTTAACTTACGTCTCCATCGATACAGAGTTGATGGTGCAAGTCCATATTCTCCAGATAAATCTTTTACTTGCTCACCTTCTTTTAATTTCTTCTCTACCACACGCCTTAAATTATTAGGGTGCGCGTCTGAAATCGGGCTTCTCCCTAATCTCAATTGATCAGATGGGCCATTAGGAACAAATGGCTTCTTGTCAGGTACGGGATCATATCTCTCAACCTTCGGCTTAATATCAGATATTTTTCGTCTTGATAGTGAAGGCATTTTATTACCAACCACAGCTCCAGTTAGGCCAGCGCCTAGCGCCCCTGCTAATGCGGGTTCATCTTCTAATGCGTAGTAAGATGCTACTGCAGCAGGTGCCCCAGCAATGGTTCCAAGTTTGTTGATGTCAGAAAGGTCGCCATCAGCTACCTCGTCTAAATTCACCTTTGAGTTACGCAATTGATTGTTATCTAAGTTATGATATTTAATTGGCTCTTTATCTCTGAGGCCGTGCTCAATCTTAGTTCTGTGATTTGGTATTGGGTAATCATCTATGGCGATTTTTGCTCTTTCTCTATTTTGCAGTACTCTCTCCATATCTACTGCTTTCTGTTTAAAATTAGCAACTCTTTCTAATAAACCGCTTTTGGCCAACCCTGCTGATAGACCTCCACCTAGAACACCGGATAAAATAGGACCCCCATGTTTTCGTAACTTATTTACAGTTTCCTCACCTAAGCCAATTTCACCCTCTGCATAAGCAGGACTTGCATTCAAAGCCTCCTCAGCGAGCATAGGGCTAGCTGATATAGCCGCACCACTCGCAAAACCTCTTGGGATTGAAGAAAATAGCTTAGAAGCCAATGGGCCGCTCAAGGGCAATACTGAAGCAGCCATCATGCCAGTACCGCCAAGAGCTTTTAAAGGTTTCCCTTCCTCCACGCCCTCTTTTGCACTAACTGCGCCCTGGTAAGCCATTCTAACAGGAGCTAAAGCAAGGCTGTCGGTCATGGTCTCCTCAGCGCCATCATATTCAGGTGCCCCATAAACAACGTACTCTCCAAATCGCCTCATTGGAGATCTACCATCACTCTTCAAGTGTTTCTGCCTTTCTAAAGCCTGAGACTCTAGAGAGTTGATATAATCACCCAAAATCGATTGATCATTTCGCAAGCTTGGAACTTCTCTTGGAGCATCGTATTGAGGAATAGACGGGTCAACCCCAGTATCTCGCCTCATAGCTCCTAATTCAATTTCATTGACTAGAGCCTCTATTTCATCTGGTGTGTAATCTCTTAGTTCCATTTCGGATATTCCTCTTTGGATTTCCCAATAAAAAAGGAGCCCGAAAGCTCCTTTAATAGTTTAGTGTTTTATCTGTCTATGCTGATACTGGTTCAATTTCTTTGAGAGCTTGCTCTAGCTCTATCTCAGCAATTTCTAAGTCATATTTTCTCTGCATATTCAGCCACATTTCTGCGCTAGTGCCGAAGAATTTTCCTAAACGAAGAGCTGTATCCGCAGTAATAGAAACCTCTTCTCGAATAAGCCTTTCAATTCGGTTACGGCTAACCTTAAGTGCTTTTGCTAGGCCATAAGCTTTTAAATTGTATTCTGGGAGGAAATCCTCCCTAAGTATTTCTCCTGGGTGAATAGGAGGTAAATCCCGTCTGGTCGCTACGGTTTTTGCCATTTCCTTGTTCCATTTCGATTTTTGCTCTTTTCTTCTTCTTATTCTTATTTTCTTCTTTTTAATGGTAGTCTACGAATTCAACCTCGTAAACACCATCTTCACCCCACACAAAGCAGATTCGCCATTGATCATTCACTCTGATTGAATGCTGACCTTTTCTGTCTCCGGATAATGCCTCAAGTTTATTACCTGGGGGCACACTTAAATCCTCAAGACAATGAGCAGTGTCTATTCTTATTAACTTCCTTTCAGCCTTTCTTTGTAATTCCTCAGGTAATTTTTTTACTCTCTTACCTTCAAATATTGCCTTTGTTATTTTATCTTTAAATGATTCAATCATTATGGCGTCGTCCCTTGTTAAGGTACGCCAACGTACCTCATTAAAGTACGCATGTCAAATGTTATACATGCTGTTCCTACACTTTTCAGAAGCCAATAAAAAACCCAGCGCTAGGGCTGGGTTTTGTTAATCTATAAGTGAATGAAATCAGGTTTTGTATTTTAATTATCCTTCATCATATACATGACGGCCTTCTTGATGTGAGGCGGATTTATCTTTGGCATAGAGGTGTGTAATACACTTAATAGTTTTGTTTTTGTATATAAACACACATTTGAGAGTATAGATACACCAAGGAAACATAGGGATAACATCATTACTTCACTACTAGCTGCGTGTGTAAACATGCTATGACAATAAACTAGGTAAACATAGACCTTATACCATCTTTGGTGTTTTCCAATGGCCTCCATCCTAACTCTTTCTGAGCATAGGAACAATCAACCCTAACATAATTTAGTATCTTACTGACTTGCAATTTTCTAACTGAAATAATTTCCAATAAATATAATATGAAATCTGGAACATAAAAAAATATGTTCTTACTGCCTGAATATATAGACAATAATTTAAATAGCTCATAAGTCGCAATGTCATGTCCATCACACACATGGAATGTCTTCCCCAAAGCTTTTGGATGTGAAACGCACACCTCTATCAAATTTACTAAGTTTTTAACTGAGCATAGAGACCTAGAGCTTTTCACACCTTTAAATGGCATAGGCAACTTACTGCTAAGTAATTTTACAACATTTTTTAAATTACCCTGCAAACCCTTGCCATAAACCAAAGGAGGTCTGATAATAACGTATTCCATATCTGAAACATCACATATGCCCTTTAATGCCTCTTCAGCTAATAATTTTGATTGTGAGTAGTGGTCGGCAGGATCAAGCTTGCTCTGCTCAGTAAATGCTGTTGATGAATTATTTCCACACACACCAATTGTGCTAATGAAGATGAATCTTTTAACGCCAGCTTCGGCCGCGCATTTAACTAACCGTTCTGTAACTATATAGTTATTCAAGTGATTTTGATTCTTATCACTAGAATTTGTTAGACCCGCAAGATGTATCACTGTATCAACGTTTTCTAGAAATTTTGAAAAGTCAGTATAACCATCAAATTTACCTAGGGAAATTTGCTTTACATCATCAGAAATACTATTACTAAATCTACTTGATAGTGATATCACTTCTTTGCTATTTTTAGACAATTGTTTTATTAGATGGCTACCAATAAATCCTGATCCACCCGTAACAACTATCATATTCACCCCCGCAACATATAATTTTATATTATGCGATGCACTGTAACAACTATAAGTGAGCGTATAAAGTGTTAAAATTATTTATTCAACTTAAAAGAATGTAGTGCCTATCCCTGGTCATATAATGAGAGTTATAATTGTTAATCTCTAATTCCAGCTTGCCCTGAGATAGAAAGGCGCCCATAACTCTCACCTATTTGATCAATTAATTTGTTTGTTTTCTCTTGGCCATACTTTCTATGAAGCCTAAGAAGGGTTTGAGAGATGGCCTTGGGGTTATCGCTGAAAA
The DNA here is from genome assembly GCA_017640685.1 of Hyphomicrobiales bacterium. Lineage (GTDB taxonomy): Bacteria > Pseudomonadota > Alphaproteobacteria > Rhizobiales > HXMU1428-3 > HXMU1428-3. The sequence continues at coordinate 17,798 of JAEPQF010000030.1, read as the reverse complement.
GAAGCTTTGCGATTGCTTCTGCATCATTTGCCTTTACGCTCCAAAATTCCTCAGCTTTCCTAGCAAGACTACCCATAACAGCTTCAAGCAAGCGACCATCTTTAGCTCTGTCCATGAAGTTGCCAGCACTTCTCAAAGCAAATTCCTGATTATCGGCTAATCTTGATGCAGTAGGTGAGCCGCCAATTATCTTATTTCTAGTGCGGACAAAATTAGCTTCACTCTCAATTAGATCTATAAATTGCTTATAAGGCGCGAACTTTTTAGTATCTTTCTGGAAAACAACCTTTAGTACTTCCCTAGCATTTGGGTTATCAAAAAACTTAGTTCTATCATGAGTGAATCTTGAATCGCCCATCTTTTTCTTAAGCTCTTGGATTACTCCCTTGCGGAACATCTCTTTTTCTGGTTGGCTTAAACCTCTAAAAGATTTTACATTTACCTCCACATCTCCTTTGAGAAATGATCTTCCTACATTTTGTGCATCCAATAATTCTGCATTATTTTTATAAACATCTCTCGCTGCCTTATAATGCGGATTTACCTTATCCACCCTTTCAAGCAACTCATTTTTCATTATGGTCAATTCTCTAGCTAAGTTTGGTGATTTCAGTCTTGATTTAGCTATTGCATCATCCAACCCTTGCTTAGCACCATTTATAACCCTTAATGCCCTCATAGGATCATTAGTTTTATTAGCTCTAGAAATATCCTTAATTGCTTTAGACATTTTTTTGCCGATTGTGTCACTCGTTAAGCTGGCTCTTTCTGCCCATTCTTCGATTAGGTCGTCAATTACCACAGGTTTAGCATTGCTAAATGCTTTGTCGTAAGCTGGTTTGCTAGCCTCCCTTTGCTCCCTAACCAACTTATCTTTAGACTTATAAAAATCATCCGAACTCTTTTGTCTCAGCCCACGCTCAAGCGCATCGTTAATTCTATCGTTTTGGGATAACTGTCTCTTATTTACAAACTCAGTGCCAATTTTAGTAGCTTTACCATTGGTTGTTACTGTACGCCCTAGCCTAGTGAGGTTGTCTCCCAGATCCACTAACGCCTCAGGATTTTGGGCTTTACTATTGGAATGGAAACGTGTGTTTTTTTGACCTTTATTGTACTTCCTAAATGCCTGCATCGGTGTAAGGTCGTCAGCTTCCAAGGCTCTTAAAATCTCATCATCAGCAAAAGTCTTCTGGTATCTTTTAGGTATGACCTTTTTAGCTACCGTTCTGATTGGTGCTGCAACTGCAGGTAATGCAGGGATAGCCGTTGAAATCATGCCCCCTAAAACAGCTCCATCTCTTGCTTTTTCAAGACGTTTATTCGTTCCGCCCTCTGCATTTCCAAATTCATGAGAACCAGCAACAACGGCGCCGCTCAATCCACTACGAATTAAATTAGCAGCTAATGGAGCTCCCTTACTCACGACTTTAGCGCCAATGCCATAACCTCCAGCTAAACCTCCTATCAATTTACCTGATGTATTTGCTACTGGATAATTCTTCTCAGAAACATCATCTAAAGCTCTTATATGCTCAAGAGCATTGTCGTAGTCACCACCCAGAGCTGAACTAACAGATGCTATAGCTTCATCAGCAAAAGCCCCTGCAATTGGAATTCCTCGAATACCGCCCCAATATGCATTGGCATAATTTTTAATACCTTCATCTACTAAGTGTGTTGCTGAATTTAGAGGCGCTGTTAAATAAGCACCTGGACCTGACTTTGGAAGAAACTCTCTTAAGTTCATGCCTGGTAAATATTCACTGATTTCCTGCCCTAATTCGCGCACATTTTCGCGTGCTCTCTCTCTTTGAGGCGTGACTTTCTTCTTGTCAGGTATCAAGTCATCAAAAGAATACTTCTGCTTATTCTCAGTCGGAATTAGATCGTCAAACATACCAGGCATTATCTAATTCCTTCCAATCTTTGTCTCACTTTTCTAGGATCTGCGCCTCTTTTTATAGCCATGGAGGCATCTCTCAACACTTCGATGGAATAACGCCCTCTTAAATCACTGAGATCAGACGGATTGCGCCTCTTTGTCAAACCGCCATGAAATTTGCTGAAAGCCCCCTGGCTCTCGGCTACGAGGTTTTTCATGGCGGCATTACGAGCTGCTCTTTTCTGTGCAATAACTTCTTTTGAATCACCATATTTTGGAAAATACAGCTCAATCTCTTGCCGCATCTCGTCAACGCCAATCGCTGCACCAGACTCACGTCTAAGCTTCGCTCTAACCCAATCTTCTCGAGCTTGCTTGTATGCCTGCCCCTCATTTGAGTTAAATGCATTTCCTACATAATCAGCAAATACTTGACGACTGCCGCGCTCATAGCCTTTAGTTTCAAGCCCTGTTAGAATTCCTTCTGCATCATCCATACGTTTGGCAAATGATGATGATTTAACTTGACCATCAGTGTAAACACGGTTTGGAGAATTAAGATCTTTTGGTCCGCCTGGAATTGGCACAACCCCCGACCCATCTTTTGACATCATGAAACCAGACGGAACTTTAAAACTTGGCGCCTGCGCCGCACGCTCAGCTTTAAACAATGACTTAATCATGTCCAAATCACCATATTCTGCTAGAACGCTTTCTCGTGATGCAAAGTCATTGTACTGATCACCAAAGTTATAGCCTTTGTTCTTTAGAGCTCCGGTCATACGCGCCCATTTTTCTGGAGTGTCAGCGAGATAAGCAACACGCGCTAAATGATCATGCTGCTTTTTTAGGGCCGCCCCTTCTTTTGCTTCATTCATTGCCCCGAGCTTCATATTAAACAGCTGGTCTTGACGAGCGTCTTGCTTTAACTGTCTGCCTCTCTGAAAGGCTCTATCTTCATTCTGCTGCGCGAGTCTTTGGACATAACGAAAATCACCTAGTGCATCCCTTTTCCGGTTATATTCAGTTTGTTCTTTAATGCGTTTTTGCTCGTCATTGCGATAGAGGTTTCGAACAGCAGGCTCTACGCTGAAGTGTTTGATGCGTCCTAAAAAGTTATCCATTAGAATGCCCCCAATGCTTTAGAACCCAAATTCAAACCCTGCGTAAATAGATTGTTGGTAGCATTAGATTTAGCTATTTTCCCTTGGGCGATAGTGCTGTTATGTCCAGTCTGACCTTGATACAGAGCTTGAGCTCTTCCAAGTTCACCCTGGAGCCGTGATTGCGCTGGTGCTTGATAATATTCGTTTTGAGCTTGTCCCAAACCTAGCTCTAAATTGGCCTGATTATTGTAATGATTTCCAGTTATAGACGCCGCTCTTCCTGAAGCGTCGTATCCTTGGTTTTGCAGCCCGCTGAGATGTCTTAGTTTGTTATTGATGTAATCTGTTGTGTAGCGGTTCCCATAATCCTGAAGGCTCTTTAAAACCCTTCCTGAGCGCGGCAAACCATCAGCGCCAAGTCTTGCTGTGTCTGTCGCCCCAAAACGTCTCATCAAGCTATCAACACCGGCATTTAACCCTGCTTGGAAGCCAGCTGAGTTTTGTTCGTTTTGATAAAACTCATTTTGTGCTGCATCCCCATGAAGACCTAGAGCATCACCATACTGTCTTGAAGAGTGTTGACCACTCTCTATGTAAGGGTTGAAGTATCCAAGAGTTTGGTCATAACCCTCTAACTGTCTTTGCCGTGCATTGCCGTAACTATCTACAACTGTCTGCAAGCCAAGTTCTTGAGCATCACCAAATTGATTGTAGGCGTTGTTAACTGACCCACCTAAAGCCTGGGCTGCTCTAAGATCATCATCCGCTTTTTTAAACAAGGCCTTTTTTGATGATGATCCAGTTATGTCAGAAAAGAATCCCATTGACTTATTTCTCCATGATCTTAAGGGCCGTTAGCCCGTCAATTAGTTCGTTTATTGTGTTAATGATGTCTTCGTTGGATGCGCTGCTATCAAGTTTTTCTATTTTTTTAATTTGAGGCTTAAGGCGTCTTTCGACTTCAAGAAAAAAGTCACGATATGGCATTGATACAGTTCTGTTACTCGTAAGAGCCTGCGTTTCATTTGTAGGCAGTGGGTATCTTAAACCGCTCATTTATGTTCCCAACTGTGTTATATCGGCTGATGCTTGATAAATTCCCTTAGCTACGTTTGCAGCAACAGAGATACGCCATGACCTTGCGCCAGTTTTACAAAGGCCTAAGCGACGCAATCGAACGCGTTTCTTGGTTTCACCAATGCGCCCAATTTCAACTGATTTTTCATTTGACCAGCTACGACCGCTATCATCTGAATATTGAACCATTGCCTTAGGCTCATAATTATGTGGATCTTCTGACTGGATGCCTGTCGCAGTTTGAATATCTAAATAGAGTGCATTGCATCTGTATCTTGAGGGGAAAGCTTGCTGATCGGGTGTTGTTAACTCAAGAATAAGCGGTTCATCATCTTCTTGATGATAATCTGATGAGAGCTCATAAAGTCGACTGTCTCTGTAATCGCCTATGAGTGTTTTTCCATCAAATTCAACTGATATACCCCCGCGCCAACGGTCTTGGTTATAAGATTTGTTTTCGTGCCATAGCCCTGTGCTAAGACTATACTTCCATGTCCACTTATCAGAACTGATGCAATAGTATTTCTGACCTTCAATTGAATAAAAAGTACCCTTGATTGATTTTAACTCAACTCTGGAAATATCGTCTTGCACGGATGTTGTTGAAATAATCCTTGAGCCACGAGAAGTTAAAAGCCTAACTACCCCATCACTGCTTACAAAGCCAAGATATTCTTGATATTTAGCTATGCTGTCAGGGGAGTAAGTGCCATATTGTATCGTTGATCCAATATCTCTCTCTAACGGGAATTCAGCATCTCCAGTATGCCGCCAACTCTCAATAGATTTTGGACCGAATATGAGAACTCGGCCCTCACTCAAACGTTTTGACACAAGAATACCATCAGGACTAACGTCAGCCGCGCCACGATCGATAGCTTCATAGTTCAAGCCGTCATTACGACCAGATAAATAATATTGACCTTGGTTATTCGTAAATAAAAAATAGCCGCCGACTTCTTCGACCGAATTTGAAGCAGGTAAATCGACATCAGAAATCAATTGATAGGTGTCATTATCGTCAACTAAATCAGTTTGAACCAGATAGGCAATCCCATTGACACAAATAGCTATTTCAGGAAATGGAAGTTTCCCATTAGACGCCATTGTGAGGCGTCCTTCAGCAATAGAGATTGGCAATAAAATATGAGATCCGTCTCTTGCGACTTTGAATAAATTATTTCCTGAAACAACATATAAAAACTCAGCGTCAAGACTATCATCTCTAACAGAAATTGCCCCTCTTATAGCAGCTCCATAAGGCAAGGCCAGAAATCGCTTTAATCCATAATCCGCATAAATCGGATATTGAACCTTACCCCCCTCTCCCGCACTCTCAGCAAAACAATTCACAAGGCGTGCGTTATCGCTATGCCGATCTTTTCTAGATTGGACACCAAGGTTAACTGGAACGATTGTCATTAGAAATATTGCCCTGGGACAGGAAGTTTCGATGATGTTTTAGAAGTGTGTTTTCTCATTTCAGATTCTGCATATTTCTCTAAAGAAACATCTTGGGGTAAGCCAAAAGAGGGCGCAATCCGGCTACCGCAAAAACGGCATAGAGGATCAAAAATTGCAGAAGGGATATTTTCTTCATCCCAGTAAGCTAACCCCTTGTCGGCAAGTTCAGAGTAAACAACGCTATATACGTCTTTTACATCTCTTACCTGATCAGCAGTAGGCGTCTCTGTACCGTCTAAAATACCTAGCGCTGTTCTTAACGTATAATTTACGAGATCAGGAATTGTTTTAGTCTGCACCATCTTATTGTTTACCCTAAAAAGATTTAGTTCTGACTTGCCTCTACAGTAAGATTATTTTCTTCTGCAAGTTGTTTGAGTTCATCTTTTTTGGCCGCGTTATCAAATTCAACATTTGCGTCTTTCAGTGCAGTTTTATAATCAGCAACTGTCGGTTCTTTTTCCTTTTTTTCTTCAACCACTTCAAAGTATTTATTGTTATCAAGACGATTGATAATTCTTTCATCTTGGATTTCCACTGGAACGCCTTTAACAAAGTCATGCCCCAAGGTAGAAGTTTTTTCATTCGACCCGTTATAAGTAACTTTTGCCATTTTATTTTCCCTGTTAATTTGTTGAAAAAAAGGGCGACTAAAGCCGCCCTAATGTTAATTTAGTTAAGCGTCTTCAACGCCTGCAAAGAAGCCACTTACCATTCCGTGATCAACCAAAGGCTCACCAGCTCTAAAGCGTTGTACTTTGCTGATACCAATATACTCTTCAATGCCTCGGCCAATTTTTCGGCCATAGTCACTCTCATTACGTTTAGTGAGTTCGGGAAGTTGTCCCCAGCCGGCTGCGATCGCTTGAGCGCCGCAGAGTAGTGCCGGTGAAACATCAATGCTAGAAGCGCCGGTGCCCGCGAAGACTGGTAGTTCAGGGATTTCACAAATGATGACGCCATCATGAATTAATTCACCGTCCTGGAATACTGGATTGGAATTAACATTCCGTTCGCGACCTGCAAGGTTATCGTTCTTCAGGTCCTCTTTTACGTCACGGAAACCTCGTGTATCTGTGAACAATACAAAATATTCACGCCCCTTGCCCTTCACTCGTAACGGGCGAATATGTGGGCTTGCTGTTTTTGCAATACGCTTCATTAATGATACACGCGCACCAGTCAGCTTATCATTAGTTGAATCGATTGAAGCGAGAGATGCAGCAAAATCACCGGCAACAAGATTTGTTTTTGCGTTGCCAAAAAGGACTCTATCTGAGTTATCTGTAAGCCAAGAGTTTTTCTCCGCTACGCTAGCTTCTTCATTGTGAAGCGTGTTCAACGGTGCTCGTAATGTTTTACCGCTTGCAGCCATTAAAAGAGCGTCAGAAATATCATTTCGCGTCTCGTTCATACACCACTCTTTTAATAATGGTCCAACCAAAGCTCTTTGATCAGCGGCGGAATATTTTGCTTGCTCTTTTGAAATCAGTACACCATGAACCCGTTCATTGATGTTGATTTGATGTGAGTAAGTTGAAAGAGATTCTTCATTACCAACAAGATCTTCATCAGTTCCTGATCGACCATCGCCGCTTAAGCCTGAAGCTAAGGATAAAGTTAAAGACTTTCCAGGAATTGTGTTACCTTTCTTAGTCTGAATCACATTGGAAGGTTCAGGCCCCATAAATTCTCGGTAACCGCTATCACGGATATACTCACGAATAAATGTTTTCTCCCAGTCCTTTTGTTGCTGTTCAGCAGGGGTTATTGTAATTGCCATTTTTGAGTGTCCTCTTATTTAAATATGTTATTAAAAAAATCATCTTCTGAAACAAAAGCTTCAACGCCACCGGCGTTAGTTTGCTTATTTAAAGATGGTGGAATGTTGCCTTTAGACACCTGTCCCGCATTAGCATTTTGCTGTTGCTCTGCTAAGGCTTCAGCCTTAGCCTCTGCCTTTATTTTCGACACATAGCTTTCAAGGTCTCCGCCTGTTTCTTGAATGAGTAATTGTTGTTTGTGCCATTTGACACAATCACCAACTGGATCATTTGAGTTGAAACGAAAGTCTTGCGATAAACCAGCATCATGAGCAGCCTTAACTGCCTGCTGCACCACTTCTTGCCCAAATTCAGCTTGAGCGGCATAAAATGATTGTGCCTCTCTATTTTGAATTTGATTAACCTGTACCTGTTCTTGGATAGGGCTAATCATTTGCTGGACTTGGTTAGTGATGTTGTCACGGTAGCCTCTGGGATCATCCAGTGGATCAACAAACTGATGCTGTTCAGGTGTGTTTTGCTGAGGTTGAGTTTGCAAGTGCTGCATTAGTTGTTGTTGGGCTGCTGCCATCTCTTGGAGTTGAGCTTGCAACTCTCCCACTTCACTTTTCAATGCCTTTCTTGCATCACGTTCCTCATGCAGTGCAGCGATTGGAACTGTCTTAGGATTGTCGTCTTTTTCCGTGCTCTCTTCTGAGGTTTGTTTTTCTTGATCCAGTTCGCCCTCATCAGTCTCTTGACTGTTTTCAGGCTCATGCGTCACATGATGCTCCTCATTACGAGGTCCATCTTCTTGGCCGCTTAAATCAAGGTTAGTTTCTTCATTAAAAACACTGTCAAATTCGTCATTCTCGTTAGTCATCTTTTCTGCACTCCGCTTTTCGTTGCTGGTTACGAGCATTTCCACTTTCGGTAGGATATGGACACCGGCACCCTAATTGACGGCTAGGGTGAATTAACCGAACTCGCCCTGAAGCGAGACAACAAAAAACCCAGCACAAAGGCCGGGTTCTTTAAACGCATTTACATAACTATTTATTGATATTCGATCCCTTCAAAAGATCTGGGATCAATTACAGCACCATCTAATGGGTCTAAAAACTGTCTTTGTTCTTGCTGAATTTCTCGTTGAATTTCGAACTCTTTAGCGTCTCTTTCAAAATCGATCTTCTCAGCTTGTTTGTACTCTCTTACAGCTTTGGCCTGGTTTAGTTCGATTTGGCTTGCGATCTCTTCAATCTTGGCTTGCATCTCTGCCTGAGCTAATTGCATTTGCTTCATAGCAATTGGATCAGGCCCCTTAAGAGCATTTTCCTTATCTTGCTGTTCAAGGGCGTCGATAATCTCTTGCTTGTTTCTGATTGGGCTTGCCCTAAATAAAACTTTGGCTGGGATTTGTTGTCCGTTCTCTTTCAAGAAAGGCATTAATTCGCCAAGTATTCTGAAGTCTTCTTGCTGTACTGTTAGAGTGTCTGGCCCTTCATCAAGAATAATGTCAACGTCTAACTCAGCAACGTTGTTCTTTAATATTGGTTGGCCTAATTCGTCTAAAGCAGGAAGTCCGTGTTCATTAACTTCAGGCTGGTTTAATCCAATGAACTCAGCAGCTCCATTAATATCTGTTACTCGGATAAACCGTTCTTTAGTCCAGTACTGTTTTTGACAGTTAAAGATCTTGCGATAACAGCGAAGCCGCCAATCTCTGAACTGTTGCATATCCCAAGACAATTCAGTAATCCCTGAACTTTTTTGCTCTTGTATAGCAACGCCTGACTGACTTTCTGTTCCGCGGCCAATTAATGCATTGTTCGGCCCTGATCTATCCATTTGACTAAGTTCAAACTGCATGATCTGAGCTTGGCCAGATATCTGATCTGTATTGCTTAATATTTCAAAATCGTCATTGACCTCAATGTGACCATCTGGTCTATGAAGCTCAATCTTCATGGCGTCTACGTCAGTAATTGCACCAGCTCTTGCCTTCGTTTGCCTTGTGTTCAGCATATGAAGCAACTTCGAAGCCCGCTTATTGATAGCGTCCTGTATTGGCAGCATGTCCTTAACTGGGCCGTATCTAGTTCCATCTTTCTTGATGCAAGGCGACCATAGTTCAAACATATGTGTGCTATCGCCTTTTTCATCCTTTAATGGACTTACCCACTCTTCAAGAACAACCCCAGCGCAATGAAATGCACAATGCCAAACGCCATTGTTTTTATACCAGTGCTCAATGAGAAACACCGTATCTTCTTCGGTATTCACCCAGCTCTCTGGGCCTTTATCAACTTCGTCAGGAGCTTCTGAAAAGTTCATTCCTTTAAAAGCATCAAAAATCTGTTCTATTTTTTCATTATCACTGGACAACAGCGCTTTAGCGTCATTTTTATCAACCCAATGGCAAATACCTAAAAATTTGGCATCGCTAAAATCTGTTTTTTTCGATCTTGGATCATAAAAAGTATGCGCCTCATCAACAACGTCAAAGCTGATCTCTTCGTTATCTTCGTCAATGTCGTAACGTATGCCCGATATGCCAGCTACTATTCCATTTCTCAGAACTTCAGCCGCTTGCCAAGCCATCCGATTATTATCACAAGTAAAGCGAATTGATTTGGTGGCAACGTTTGCAGCGTTTTCGTCATCCATATTAGGATTGCGCCCGAATGCCTTTGGATCACGTCTCATCTGCTCTTCAGTGCCGACAACTCCGTTCACCTTACGTCTGATCTCATTGTAGTAAGTTGGCGGCTGATTTCTTTGGCGCAAAGTGTCTAACTCATCTTCAGTCCAGTGGTCACCATGATAATAACGCCAATATTCTTTTTGATGGCCACGCTCTAATTGTTTGACATCACGCCAAGTTCTGAATTGAGTTAATAGCTTTTTACCGCTCAGAAAATGCCCGTGCTGCTTTTCTCTCTCTTGTTTTTCAAGGGGAGTATCTATGCTAGTTTCCAAGAGTTTGATCCCCCTCGCTTTGATGAGCTGTAACCGCTCTTGTTTTCATTTTTAACTCTAGTTTTCTTGATGAATGGCCTACTCATGCAGGCATACCTTGTTTCATCTAAAATATGATCCTCAGCATTTGTGTCTAAATCTTCGGGCCTATTTGAGTCGTGCTGAATGCTTGGTATTAAGCGAATTGAATCCAGGCACGTGCTAAACCAATAGATCATTGGCCCAGTATCTTCATCGCCTTCTAATCTATCTCTCAATTGATCCCAGCCACCTTGAACACCGTCTTTGCTGATCCTTTTATTATTTGCTTTTCTCCAGATGACTCCCTTTTCCATCATGTTATCGGCAACTGATGGCCCGTCGGTTTTAGCAAATATTGCAGGGTCAGCTACTCCATACGAAATCTCGTCCCCATACTCTTTTTCTCTAATATTCTCAGCTACTTTTTTTGAAGGAAGCTTAAGTCCTGTATCAGGCTTGCCGTCTACACAGCCGTAATACTCTCTATACCGCACAAGGGCGCCTCTTGGGATGCTTTTGCCGCAAGGTGTTTCAAACCTTTCGCCAGCTACCGCCCACCAGCCAACAGAGAAAGGTTTCGCAGAGCCCCAATCGAATGAACGAAACTTAGTCCAGCTGTTTGGAATGCTGAATGGATGCACCACATGTTTAGCTCTAGAAAACTCATTGAAGAAAGCTCCTTCAACTTGATCCCAATCACCATTTAGCATTGCCTCAACAAGCTCTTCAGAGCCTAGCCCCATGAGCTTTGTAACGTAATCTGGATCGTCAGTAGCTAGTGACGGGTTATCCTCAACCTTGGCTGGGATATATTGCCTTTTCATGCCCCCCTCTTTTGAAGGCATAAGCTTAATTTCCATAGGCTCTAAAGGATCAATAAAGGTGCTCTTAACCCATTGGTGCCCTAGCCCGCCTGGGTTACTTGATCCAATGATGCAAGGAAAGCGGCCTCTGTATTTAGTAGGCAGGTTAATCCCTACCATACGGCAGCGACCACGAAGGTATCTGTAAATAGTCTCAGTAAAATGCGTAAGCTCATCAATCAACAGTAAGTGAATTTCAGCGCCTTGATATTTAAATCTATGTTTTTCGTCTTTGCAGTGACATAGATAAATCTTGGAGCCATTCCAGAAGCGTATTTCATCTTCTACAATAGTTACGAAACCTTGCTGCTCCCAGCCTGATAATAGCTCTCTAAAACCTTTAGGGCCTTCAACGTGGTTCTTTACCAAATCTTCCTTTATGCGGCGGAATAGATATATCTGAAGACCTGCTATCTCAGTTGCAAAGATGATAGAGGCTATCCTCATTAAATGAGATTTACCTCCACCTGCTGCCCCGCCGTAAAGTTTTTCTGTTGCCTCAGATAAAAAGGCCTCGCCCTGCTTAGGATGCAGGTTTAGGTTCAGTTCCGATTGTGACATTGATAATTGGGGTCAAAGAATTCCCCTCACCGTCAGTATGTTCATGAGCAACTCTGTCACCATATGATTTGGGCTTTAATTTGCTAGCCACCCATTTCATGGCATCAATCCGCACTCTCTTATCATTAGGATTAAGATCATTTCTTTCGGCTACATCCAGGATATTTTCAGCGTGATAATCTGCGCTCATATCTTTCGCGCGTATGTATTTGTTGCGAAAGTCTTCACTTTTATCCAGCCATCTATAGATAGTTGATCTATTAGGCCTATTTTTTGAATCTTCATTTATCCATGAATTTAGAGATTTGCCTTCTGCGATATGCTCGCAAATTTCCTCTGCTACCTCTTCAGTGTAATCAGTAGGGCGCCCTCTTGCCCTTGCTTCTTCTTTCTTCTTAATAGCCATAACACCCCTCTTGTGTCCTGTAACCTCTGTAAAACTGTCTTTCAGGATCGACGATGTCCAGCTTAACTGTCTTCGTTTCTCCTGTAGTTGTGGTGATGCAAGCTTCTAACTGTCCGCAACCCTCTAGCAGATAGTCAACCGATGTATCATTGACTGTCTTGGATAGTGTTAGAGAGTTAGAGTTCTCTTCAACTGTCTGAATTGTTTCTCCAGCGTCCATCCAGTTTTTTAATTCAATTCGATATGAGATTTTTTCATCTTCGCACTGCACCGCCCAATAACAATCAAACCTTGTTTTTGCACGCACGCCATATAGAGCATCTTTGTTATTCCGGTTTATTACGATACGTCTTTTAGGCATGCTTTATTCTCCTAAATTCGGGAATTAAGATAAATCAATTCAATAATCTATGAGCTATGCTATAGATTGTATTATCTAGTTTATGGGGAGTTGAATTGAGCAAAACTATTACAAACAACCTAATGTCTATATTTGCGGCTATTGGTTTAATATCTCTCTTCAAGGGCCTGGTAACTATCCAGGAAGACTTCGCTTTTATCCTGTCAGCTTACACAGATATAACTAGAGCTGTTTGGAATTTTCTCTTTGGTTGGCTAGAGGAATTATTTAATTTCAAAGCACCTATATACATCAAAGATTATATGGTGCTTGGCTTTATAGTCTTTGGGGCTGCGATAAGATCACTGACTGTAAACAAGGCCTCTAAGACAGATATCAGCGTTATTACGTTGATCATTGTTGTTATTTTGCTTTCGCCGATCTTCTTATTTTTAAGCCTGCTTTGGCCAGTAATTGTAATTCAATTTCTTTTCGCTTTAAGCGTCTTATTGCTACTTCAACATAAAAGCATTTTTCATAGATTTAATGTCATTAATAAATGGCAAATAGCGGCCTGGGTGACTGATAAAGATAACCCCGAACACTTCAAAGAAAATAAAAGATTTGCATTACAAACCTTAAAACAATTGCCCCTTTTTATGTCATTCATTTATTGGACATTAGCGCTTTTGTTTATTAACTATGGGCTGTTTCTTTACGAAAAAATATAAAATGTCTAAAGCATTTAAAAACAGAATGTCGGGCATTCTATATTTTATATTGACGACTTCTCCTAACAACTCTATTTTTAGAGTGTAAGTAGGCACCTAGCCTCATCTATGGAGATTTTATGAAAGAGTCCCGGGCCTAGCGCTCGTTTCTAGCGATAAAGCAATAGGAACAATGACAGAAAGAACCCTCAAGTTATTCGCTGAGTGTTCGTACAATTGCGCTTTCATAAAATCGAGAAATCCAATGAATATTTCAAAGCACGAACAACGTGTTTTGCATGAACTCGCGCTCGGCGGTGAAATCCGCTATGAGCGACTTTCTAATGGCAAAATACACGAAGTTACCTGCATAACTCGTGATGGTCATGTTTTGACCGACTGCACGCTTAATGTATTTCAACGCCTTTTAAAACGACGGTTTATACGTTCAAAAAAAGGAAATCCCTATCAAGCATCTAAGCTAGGGATTAAATCCGTGCGTGCGCAATTAAATCAAAGATGAACAGTTAGTTTCACATCAATTCTTTAATCAAACACCATTTACACCCCATGCTTTATTTTCTGGGGTGTAAATTCTTTTAGGTCTTCAGAAGGGCGGAGCAATCACATAGAGCTGGCGGGGTTTGCAGCCTTATGCATCGCTCTAGAAATGAGGTGTTTTACGCCGCTTCTGAAGCTCTTTGTTTAAATTGTTAAGTGAATTAGTCCCCACCCTATGGGCAAAACAGTGAGGGTAACATCTAGTGTCGGGACGCATGTTGCAGTCGGTTTGCCGTCCCTCTGCATACACTAGACGTGTAAAATTGTGATTTCCACAACCCGCATCCTTGCCAAGGAAAGGCGAATCATATGTCATGGCCAGATTGCTAAAATGGCACGATCTTTCACGTAAAAACGTTTTACAGGCGACGTACCTTTACGTCGGTTTGAAGCAATTAAGCTTTAATCCTTAGAAAGAGAGATAAACCATGTCTCACCGACTGGTTTCTTTAGCAATCCGCTACGTTTATGTAAGAGCTTACACTCAGATAAGAAATGGAAATGTTGTTCATATCAGTGCACATTTCCGATCTTATCCAAGTAGGCAAGTTTGCTAAACTTAGTATGCGAAGTCGGATCCTGACGGCCATCAGGGTCCGGCACATTTTTTTGAGAATTAGTATACCCGCTGTCGGAATTCCCGACACGAATATGTGTATAATTGATTCGTAGTAAAATAGTTAACAAATCGTACGGCCTAATTAAGGCAACTGTTGATAACTGAGTGTTTAGGTATTTCCTAATAACTGAACTATTCGGGATTTCCGAAAGGTTGAAACCATTACATTTTGTAACCGGTTGAGTTTTTAACTTAGAGGTTAAAAACCAATTTGCATTTTCTGCAATTTGCAATGTGAAAAATGGAATCTCACTTGATGTAACTGTGCTAACTGACAGCTTTGTAGCGCCTTGGTTTCAGTTAGCACAATAAAGATCAAGTGAGTGTTAGTTCATATAAGAAACCCCACAGCCTAAATGAATAGGGAGTGGGGTCTTCACCAACTAAGCAATAGATTGGATGCCCTTCAGTGTGCATGACCGGCGCAAGGCGCAATAAGGGCGTTTTCTTGATACGATATTTCAAAACTATTGTCAATCATATTTACAACTTTTTTTAAATTAATTTACAGCATTCGAGATTTGTTTGCGCATAATATGAATATGAGAAACTGTTTTCTCGGCTAATTCAATGTCCTGAACTGCCATTCTGAAGAAAGTTATGTACCCGCCCTTTATCACCTTCTTGTCGTCATGCCTTGTCATTGAGCGACCTATGTCATCAAGGGATACGCCATTGCTTTCACCTAAATAGATTTTGTACAGCAACTTTAGACCGCATTGCGTGCGATGTGGTAGGCGTTTCGTTATTTGGCTATACCATTCTATCATATGTTGTTCTTCGTCTGTGTAGGGCAGCTCTCCCTCAGCTTTTGAACCTTTAGATAAACTGCCCCCATCATAGCTTGAAACTTTAGCACGCCCGTTCACTGTTAAAGCTGCAGCTAGATACCTGGTTAAAACATGTTGCTCGTGTTTATCTAGGTTTTGTTCAAGAGCTCCCTGTCTTGCTTGAGGTGGGGCGTTTTTAGGCCTGATAGGTGAATTTACTATTGAAGGACTAAGTCTTGGTTTAACCTCCCCAGCGCTTACGCCGGTTCCGGTATGTTGAAGCCTTTCTGGCGTTGAAAAGCCATTTAAGTCGGGCATTTTAGGTGTATTTTCGCGCTTGCGAAACTGATGATTTCCTGTGGTGTCAATCTGCGCTCTTTTTACTTTCTTTAGTCGGGCCTCTAAGGCCATATCCTTGAATTCACTCATACGGCCTCCTTAACTGCTTTCTGTAATTTTTTAAATGCCGAAGCCATCTCGTTAAAATCATCAGGATCTATTAAATCTAAATCTTTGATAGCTTGCATCTGACAGATGGCTGTATACATACGACAAAACTTATCTAAGCTTACCACTTTAGTTTCCTCAATTAATTTAGGGTCTTTTAAGGCCGATGAGACGCGATAAGAATTTACAAGATCCTCAAGTGTTTCCAGGTACAGTAATCGAGAAACTAACATGTCATATTCGCACGCTTTTTTTAAATCTGGCTTTTTGCCTTTTTGAAAAAAATCTCTCTTTCGAGCGGCGTTAAGAACATCTGTTAGTTTTTTCTTATCTATTGTGGTTTTAGCCTTCTTGCTCATTTAGCCCCCGTATTCTCTAAGTTCATGGTCTTTCAGCATGTGACTAACCTCATGCAATTCATCTTCATCAGAACGTCTATGCTTAGGACCTGCCCTATCTTTGAAGTTATTTTCTTTGAATACCTTCTCAATCTTGTCAGGGACGCCGCTGTATGGGTCTTTGTAGTCGTCAGGCTCCCAATCTACCTTTTTAGAGCTTTCGCTTGCTGGTGGAGTCGAGAGCGGCTTTTCTGGTGGTATGCCAAGCTTATTTAAACCTCCAACATTGATTGCTGTCATCTTCTCGACTTTCAGCTTGTATTCCTCCTCCTCAATCTCTGTTTTCAAGCGTCTGGCTTTATTCAAAGTTAACGCCGCCAACAAACTCAAAACTAGTGCTGCTAATATTAAAGCTGACAAGATTACTGTTTCAGTCATTCGCTCTCTCCATGTGTTTGGATTAACTCTTGAACTTGATTAAAATATTTATCGCCGTATGCACTTTGCGCTTCGGTAGGGAGTAGGCATTCAGGATGCCCAGGGGGCGGTCCTAGAGTGTCCCATGGCCATGTACCGTTAGGCCGAGCTTTCGCTACCATGTCCCGCCATTCATCGATTGAGAACAAGCTCCAATCGCGGCCACGCCACCATCCCCATGGCTTTTCTGGTGATGATCCATCATTTGAGAAATCCTCAAACATACGGCGCCTGATGTAGCGAACTGGATCAAGCGGCTTGCGCCATCCACCATCTTCTTTGAGCATCTCCTGATAAGCTGGCAGGCTATCCCATGCCCATTCACGGTCTTCAGTTGATAGCTTTTTCCACTCCTTGAAACTCTCAGCCTTTGTCCCTTTTTTCGGGTAAGCCAGATAGAAATTTTCAAACGATTTTGCGTAAGCGATTTTTTTTCTTTTCGGCTCACTAACGGCGTCAGATTTTTTAATCTGATGCGAAGAGTGTGTTTGATTTATATTTTTAGTATTATCTATACTCGTAGTACTGGATCTATCCCTACCCCCCCTATAGTCCCCCCCTTCCCTTTCTTGTAGTGGGTCGTCACGTAGACCACTAGCGGCTTTATGGTCTACGTCAGAGACCACTAGCGCTTTTTCTTTGTGGTCTACGTCAGAGACCACTACGGCTTTGTGGGTCGCCTCAGAGACCACTACGATATTGTGCTTTTTGTACTCATTAGGTGCACGCCCCTTGCCTTCGCACACCTCATCAACGATATTTTTTAACTCAGAAGCGTATTTTTTTACCGTGCTTTTCCCAAGTGAAGTCAGGCGAGAGAAGTCACCAGAAGTAAGCTTGCATGAGTTCGTTTCAAAGTCCCAATGGTGATAAATCACGTGCGCCATATGCTTCGCTTTTTCGCTCACATCGTCACGCTCCATGACTGAGAATATCCACTCTTTAAGGGTGATTTCAGGTTGTGAATTATGACCAATATTCCCCATCAGTAACGCCCCTTATTACCGATAGAATTGGTTGGCATATGACAGGATAGTTTCACCTCTCCAAGCGGGCCGTTTCTCTGTTTTAAGACATGAACTTCGTAATCATTTTCTATCTTTTTAAGCTGCTCTTTACGGTCTAATTCTTTGGCCATATCGTCATGCTTGGTTTTTTCCAGATAATAGGCAGGGCGATATAAACCAAGTACACAAGCAGCGTTTTCTTCAATCTCTCCACTGTTTCTAAGATCATGCAATTCAGGCCTTTTGTTATCCCTGCTCTCCAAGCTTCTATTGAGCTGACAGAGAACGACAACAGCAATATTAAAGTCCTTGGCAATGGTAGCCAGTTCGTCTGTAATGTCTCCCAGCTCTATTGTTCGTGGTTTCTGAGTTGTTGATTTTACAAGGCCTAAGTGATCCACAAC
>JAEPQF010000002.1 GCA_017640685.1 Hyphomicrobiales bacterium | reverse complement strand
AAGACGCGCCAATTGGTCTTATTCCTGTTGATGCGCTTTATAGCCCGGTTCGTAAAGTTTCTTACCGTGTTGAGAATACACGTGAAGGTCAAATCCTTGACTATGATAAATTGATTTTAGACATCCATACGGATGGTTCTATTGTTCCTGAAGATGCAATCGCACTTGCTGCACGAATTCTTCAAGATCAGCTCAGCATTTTTGTGAACTTTGAAGAGCCACAAAAAGAAGTTGTTGAAGAGAAGCAACCTGAACTTGAGTTCAATGCTGCTCTTCTGAAGAAGGTTGATGAGCTTGAGCTTTCTGTTCGCTCTGCAAATTGCCTTAAAAACGATAACATTGTTTATATTGGTGATCTTATTCAGAAAACCGAAGCTGAAATGTTACGTACACCGAACTTTGGACGGAAGTCCTTGAACGAAATTAAAGAAGTTTTAGCTGGTATGGGGCTGCATTTGGGCATGGAAGTGCCGAATTGGCCACCTGAGAATATCGAAGAACTCGCTAAACGCTTTGAAGATCATTATTAAAGTGCATTCCTGAAAAGTTGATAGACTTTTCAGATAAGAATTCGCGAAAGAGAACATTTTTAACGCCTTATTCTGTTCAAAGAACAGCGAAGCGAGTATTTAGGAGAAAAACCATGCGCCATGGTATGAAGGGGCGGAAGTTAAATAAGACCTCTAGTCATAAGAAAGCAATGTTTGCCAATATGGCATCAGCGCTTATTAAGCACGAGCAAATTATTACAACATTGCCAAAAGCTAAAGAGCTGAAGCGTGTTATGGATCGCCTTGTTACCCTTGGTAAAAGAGGCAACCTTCATTCTCGCCGTTTAGCTGCTGCTCGTCTTCGTGATGAAGCTATGGCGAAGAAGTTATTTGATGTATTGGCTGAGCGTTATAAAGACCGCAATGGTGGTTATACCCGCGTTCTTAAAGCTGGTTACCGTTATGGTGATAGCGCGCCTGTGGCTGTGATTGAACTTGTTGATCGTGATGAAAGTGCACGTGGTCAAGATTCAGGGCCAACTGCTGATTTCACAAAAGATGAAGATGCTGAAGTTGCCGCATAAAGCTTGAACTTTAATAGTTAAATAAATTTAAGAAGCCCGCCTAAAATTTTTAGGTGGGCTTTTTCTTTTTCTCTTGACCTTTACGTGGCGTGAGAGGGTAGGGATATTACATGAAGAAAATCGGTACATATCAAGTTAAACAAGTGGCGCTCTTTGCTAATGTCTCTGTGCGAACGCTTCATTATTATGATGAGATAGGTTTGCTTGTGCCAGTGTTGCGATCTAAAGCAGGATATCGTCTTTACGATAGTGAAAACCTTTTGCGTCTCCAGCAAATTATGATTGGACGAAAGCTTGGGTTGTCGCTTGAAGATATTCGGAAATCTTTGGATGATGAGAACTTTGATTTAAAAGCGACTTTGTTCAATCAGCGTCGCCAACTTGTCAGCCAGGTTTTATCTACCACAGAGATGATCCAAGCCGTAGATAAAGCAATTGAACTACTTTCAAAAGAGATGAAAGGTGATGACATGTCTATTGAACAACTTTTTTCTGGGTTTGTTTCACAAGATTATGAGGCAGAAGTTGCTGAGCGATGGGGGGAAACGGAGGCTTTTAAAATTTCGGCTGAACGGACTAGAAATTATTCAGATGGTGAGTGGCAACAAATAAAACAGGGCCAAGATGATATTTATCAGCAGTTCGCCATGGCTCTTCAGCTAGGTAAAAACCCACAAGATGAGGGGGTGATGGAGCTTGCAGAAACGCATCGTCAGTTTCTTGACCGTTGGTTTTATCCTTGTAGCCTGGAACTGCATAAAGGGTTGGCAGATCTTTATGAAGCGGATGCGCGGTTTCAAGTAAACATTGATAAATATGCTGAGGGATTGACACCTTTTGTATGTGCTGCGATCAGGGCAAACGCTCTAGCTTAACAGATACGGAATTCTTCCAGTAAATATGACATTGCTGGCGTTTGATAGAGGCTGATGATAGCGCTCGCAAGGAGGAGCGCTATCAACAATAAAGCCAGTTTTATTGCCAATTTCATTGGAAGTGATTGCATCATGCTGCTGCTCGTTTTTCTCGCTCTGCCACTGGTGTTTCAGTGATTGGCCAGTTTAATAGGGCTGAAAGTAGGCTAAACCCAATAGCCAGATACCATACTATATCATAATTTCCGGTTTTGTCATAAACGTAGCCGCCTAACCAGCCCCCAATGAAGGAGCCAAGCTGGTGCCAGAAGAACACCACACCGCCGAGCATAGACATATGTTTTACCCCCCATACAGAAGCCACGGTGCCGTTTGTTAGCGGCACTGTAGAGAGCCAGAATAGGCCCATCAGCATACCGAATGCATAAGCGGTATATGTTGAGATTGGCAAGAGTATAAAGGCTGCGATAACCAGACCTCTTAATAGATAAAGCCAAGAGAGCAGCATTGGTTTGCGTTTTCTGCCCCCCCAGAGACCGGCATAGTAAGTTCCTATGATGTTAATTAGGCCGATTAGCGCTAATACTGTGGTGGCGACAGAAGCGTCAAGATTTCTATCTGACAAATAAAGTGGTAAATGAACGCTGATGAAAACAACTTGGAAGCCACAGGCAAAGAAGCCAAGTGATAGTAGCCAGAAGTCACGCATGGATAACGCTTCTTTAATGGCTTCAAGAGGGCTTACATTTATGACTTTAGGGTCAGTGTCTTTTAGATTTGGTTCTTTTAAGCCAAAAGCAAGTGGGAACATAATCAACGCCATTAAAGAAAGAGCGATGAGTGCGCCATGCCAATCTAACCATGTGAGAAGGCCTAGGCTGACAGGGAGCATAATGAATTGACCGAACGAGCCAACGGACATGGCAATGCCCATAGCTAAAGACCTTTGCTCTGGTTTTACCAAGCGGCTAATGGTGCCAAAAATGACAGGAAAAGTTGTGCCTGATAGGCCTAAGCCAATGAAAATGCCAGCCCCTAAAATAAAACATGTTTGAGCGATTTCATCAAAATTAGCGTTCAACAGATCAGCATTGAAGCCTAGTGTTGAAGCCGTTTGGATGACGTAAGTCGTTACATTTGTGATATCTGCCATCACCCAAAGGCCTGCAGCGTAGAGAATGGCGCCAGTGGTTACAATGATAGGTGAACCGTATTTATCTGACAAAAGCCCCGTGAAAGGCTGTGTGACGCCCCATATAAGGTTTTGAAGGGCAATCGCAAAAGCAAAAACTTCTACGGGCCATTGCATTTCAGCGCTCACTGGTTTTAAAAACAGGCCAAAGCCATGGCGAATGCCAAGGGAAAATAAAATGATGATTGAGCCACAAATGAGGGCAATTAAAGCTGCGCCCCACTTTGAGGTGTAGTCTTTGTTTTGCTTTGTTAATTGACTAGACGAGCTATTCACGGTCTTTTCCTTTAAAGTTCGTGTTGAAATAAGCCGTATTTATTTCGATTGATCTTTAGCAAGTTTATTAAATTCAGTGAGTTGGTTGAGACGTCTTTCTGTCTCTTCATCCAAGATTTCTTGGATTTGCTTTTGCGTTTTTTCCCAATAAGGCGTTGCGATTTTGATGGCGTCTTCCGCCTTTTTGGTTAGATGAATGACCTTTGATCTTTCATCTTTTCCTGAATTGAGGGTAACAAAGCCATCACGTTCCAGTACTTTTAGGTTTCGTCCTAAAGTGCTTCTATCTAAATTGACGATTGCTGCGAACTCACTAATGGTTGATGGGCCAGCGTTTTGTAACCGTCTAAGTAGGCGAAACATCGTTATTTTAAGGCCAGAAGGTGCTATGGCCCGGTCATACATTTCTGTTAATGCAAGGGCTGCTTCACGTAACGATGTGCAAAGGCATGATTTTACCAACATATTGTAGGTATATACCCGCAAAATGAATTGTCAAGTGTGAATATATTGGCTTTATCAAATATTTTCTTGTTCTAGAGATGTTTATGCTGTAGGGGATACAAGGCCGTAGACTGATAAATTAACTAAAAAGCCCCCCACGGAAAATGTGTTCTGTGAGGGGCTAAGATAGGGAACTTCACGTTAAGAAGTTTTATTATTAAGTATTGGGGATGACTTAATTTCCTAATTCTTTTGAAAGGGCATCGAAACCAGCTTGGTAAATGCCTGCTATGATCTCAGCTGCTTCTTTGTCAGTTTTCCCTTTTGCATCGAACTTGCTTGACCATGTGAATTTGGTTTTTTTGCCTTCCGGGGCGATTTCAATGGTTGCTGCATAATTTGCAATTGGAAGGGGGCTTTTCTCAATAGTGTAGGAATAGCTTGTATCTGTTCTCTTTGTGAATTTTTCGACAATGAGTGCACCATTGCCTAATGTGAGATTGCGAATGAGGTCATCACCTTTTTTCACTTCTTCGCATTTTGCAACAGCTGGGTGCCAATCTGCAATTGCGCACCATCCGCCGATTTTTTTCCACGTGGTTGCTGTGTCAGCGCCTAGAACAACTTCTTTTTTAACTTCAACAGCCATGGCTGCTGTGCTTGTTAGTGCGCAAAACGCGCCGATAATTGCTGTTTTTGTTATGGTTTTTAACATTTCAACTCTCCCTTAAGTTTCAGTTGTCAGCATTATTGTTTCATTGCTTAATAGCAATGCACCTTTAGTAAGAAATATGTAATGAAACGTCATAAATCATGACATTTTTCTGAGAAAATCATAAATTGGATTTAATGTGCTGTTTTTATTATAAAGTTGCTAAATGTAAGCTGTTGATATTTAGAATTTGAGAAGTTGGAGATGTTGGATGTATCGTAAATTAAGGCAGGCTGCCTTATTGCTGAGTTTGTTTTCGTTACTTTTAGAAGTGGTTTTTAGTGCGCCGGCATTTGCTCGTGTGCCTGAGTCTCAGGCGGAAATTAAACTGTCTTATGCGCCGATTGTTAAAGATGCAGCGCCAGCTGTGGTGAATGTTTATGTGCGTCATAAGGCGGTGCAAAAACAATTTCGCTCCCCCCTTCTTCGAGATCCATTTTTTAGACATTTCTTTGGAGACAAGCTTAACCGCCAGCGGCGGAACCGTATGAAAAATTCTCTCGGCTCAGGTGTTATCTTGCGGCCAAATGGCATTGTGGTGACAAACTATCATGTGATTAAAGGCGGTGAGAATGGTGAGATTAAAGTCGCGTTACAAGATAAGCGCGAATTTGTTGCACACATCATTTTGAAAGATGAAGAAACGGACTTAGCCGTTTTAAAAATTGATAACCGGGGCGGAGAAAAATTTCCGTTTTTGAGATTTGAAGATTCTGACAAATTAGAAGTTGGTGATTTAGTTTTGGCAATTGGTAATCCGTTTGGTGTTGGCCAAACTGTGACAAGCGGGATTGTATCTGCCTTAGCTCGTACACGCGTTGGTGCTGCTGACTTTCAATCTTTTATTCAAACGGATGCGGCGATTAATCCTGGTAATTCAGGCGGTGCCTTGGTTGATATGCATGGCCGTTTGATTGGGATTAACACTGCAATTTATTCTAAATCAGGTGGGTCCAACGGCATTGGTTTTGCCATTCCTTCTAATATGGTCAAGTTGGTTGTGAACTCTGCTTTAAAAGGGAAAAAGGTGACACGCCCTTGGTTTGGGGCAAAACTACAAAGAGTTACGCCCGATATTGCGCGTTCTTTAGGACTTGACCGGCCAGCTGGGGCACTTATCACGCAAGTTTATGAGGCCAGTCCGGCTCAATTTGCCGGTTTGAAAATTGGTGATGTTGTCTTAGATGTTGGCAAGCATTTGGTTGATAATCCTCGTAGTTTTCATTTTAGGTTTGCAACAATGGAAATTGGTGGACGTGCTCGAGTGACGGTTTATCGCCGTGGGAAAAAACTTCGCAAAGATATTGCCCTAATCGAAGCGCCTTTTACACCAGCACCGAATAAAAAAGTACTTCGGGGGAACCACCCTTTTAGTGGTGCGCATGTGGCGAACCTTTCTCCGGGGTTAGCAGAAGAGGTGGACTTGGATGATATTGATGGGGTGGTGATTACTGATGTTGTTCGCCGTAGCTTTGCGTCTTCAGTCGGGCTTCGCAAAAATGATATTATTGTAAGCTTGAACAACAATCCTATTTTATCTGTGAAACAATTGCGCTCTGCCGTTCGTAATAAT
The DNA here is from genome assembly GCA_017640685.1 of Hyphomicrobiales bacterium. GTDB lineage: Bacteria > Pseudomonadota > Alphaproteobacteria > Rhizobiales > HXMU1428-3 > HXMU1428-3. Next base: position 57,764 of record JAEPQF010000002.1, on the reverse strand, counting down.
TTCCGTGTGTGGCGGATTGAAATTAAGCGGGGCAAACGCATTTTGCGTCTTGTTTTACCGGGCGGGAATTAAAGCCTGTTGCTTGATATAATTTTATTATGAGAGATGCGAATTTGTTTTTGCATCTCTGTTTGCTTTTCTAAGTGAGATTTGCGCTCATATGTTTGGTAATATCATTTTTATTGTGGACCTTTAAATGGAAGATTTATTTGATGCAGCTGGGGTGAGTGATGATGTCCCCCGTCCGTTGGCTGATCGATTGCGTCCAAAAACGATTAAAGATATTACCGGCCAATCTCATCTTCTTGGTGAAGGGGGATTGCTTACTCGCATGGTTGCGCAAGGGCGGATTACGAACCTTATTTTATGGGGCCCTCCTGGTACTGGCAAGACCACATTGGCGCAAGCTCTAGCGAATGAAACTGATTTATATTTTGAACAACTCTCTGCGATTTTTTCTGGGGTTAAAGATTTAAAAGCTGCGTTTGAGCAAGCTCGCATGCGTCGCCGAGAAGGGAGAGGGACGCTACTCTTTGTTGATGAGATCCACCGTTTTAACAAAGCCCAGCAAGATAGCTTTTTGCCAGTGATGGAAGATGGCACGATTATTCTTATTGGGGCGACAACCGAGAACCCTTCTTTTGAGTTGAACAATGCGCTTTTGTCTCGCAGCCAAGTGCTCCCCTTTGAGCGACATAGTGCAAAGGATTTGGAAAATCTTTTACAACGTGCCGAAGTTGAAATTGGCAGGCCGCTCCCAATTGACGCCGAAGCGCGGCAACATCTGTTGGCGTTGGCTGATGGTGATGGCCGGATGATCATTAATATGGCGGAAGAATTGTTTCTTGATTTGGGGGAAGAAAAAATCCTCAAGAAAGAAGATTTGGGACGCGTGTTATTTCGGCGGCGGCCCACTTATGACAAGGCGGGAGATGGGCATTACAACTTAATTTCTGCGTTGCATAAATCTGTTCGCGGGTCTGACCCGGATGCGGCGCTTTATTGGTTTGCGCGGATGTTAGAGGGGGGCGAGGACCCTATTTATATAGCAAGGCGGTTAGTGCGAATGGCGGTTGAGGATATTGGTTTGGCTGATCCGAATGCGCTGGTTCAGGCAAATGCATCTAAAGATGCGTTTCATTTTCTTGGGAGCCCTGAAGGGGAGTTGGCTTTGGCGCAAACAGTGCTGTATTTAGCAACGGCTCCAAAATCAAATTCAGCTTATGTGGCTTACAAAGCCTCTCGAATAGCGGCTAAGGAAAGTGGAGCACTGCTCCCGCCAAAGATTGCGCTCAATGCGCCTACGAGTTTGATGGCAGAGCAAGGCTATGGGGACGGGTATATTTATGACCATGACACGCCCAATTGTTTTTCTGGTCAAGATTATTTTCCTGATGAGTATGGTGAGCGTCCTCATTTTTACCAGCCTGTTCCTCGTGGCTTTGAGAGAGAAGTTGGGAAACGAATGAGCTATTGGCAGAGCCTGAGAGATGGTGAAGGCGGGGGCGAAAAAACGAAAAAAGATGAAGATGGTGAGCAGTAGCCTTTTGGGTTGATTTTAAGAAAAAAGTTTGAGCTTCCAGATTTAAGCTTTGGTTAACTCTTTTTAGCTGCTAGGGTTTAGGCCCATAAAAGATTTTGATTATAAGTTCTGTGCTTCTTTTTAAAATCAATTGAAAAGACTTAAGAGATTGTTTGTCTGTTGAGATGGCTTGACTGTGTGTTTTTGGGTAAGGGTTGCGTTAAATGATTAAATTTAAGGATTTGTGGAATAATCATCCGCTGAATAAAAGTGAGCGATTTCCTTGTCGCTCATTAGGGTTTCCTACATATAGAAATCAATGTGCTATTCGTATGGGAGTTGCACTGAAAGCGGCCGGGGTGACACATGATATGTTGCCGCGTGGTATCGTGACCTGTTCTGTGCACCCTAGAAGTGAGATGCATTATTTGCGCGCTGAAGAGCTTGCTAAGGGGCTTACCATGGCACGCATCCCAGGAATTGGGAAAGTCGAAATTTTGAAGAATCCGAAAAATTATTATCGGGATTTGTTTGGCCGCACAGGGATTATACTCATTCGTAATTATTGGTTTCGAACAGGTGAAGCGCGCGAGCCTTCTGGTGATCATATTGATGTTTGGAATGGGCAGCGAACAGCTTCGGCCTGGTTGATTAACTGGTTTTTCTGGGCGGGCTACTATGGTGGCTATGATAAGGCAACTGAAATTTGGTTTTGGGAGGTGAAATGAGACTCTTATTCGGTTTTTTAGGGGCTGTGGCTGGCGCACTTGCGGCTGTGTTTTATTTAGGCTCTTTGGCGAGTGATACGTATTTGGCGAACAAGACTTTTGAAAGCCCTGAAGATGCAATGATTTATCATAGCTTTATATATCTTGGGGCGATCGCTGTTTGTTTGATTGTTGGGCTTATAATTGGTCGTATTATTGGGCGAGTTTTAGATTGGATTTTTGGGTGAGCTAGATTTGCACTTTTTGCAAATGATTAGTTTTAACTTTCCTCCAAATCCGTAGCTTTCAGAAATAGAAAGACAGGTTTCATGAAATTTATTGCCTATGCAGCGCTGGGTGGAGCTATTGGCGCCAGTGGGCGCTATTTGGTTGGGCTCTTGGCTGTTCGTCTTTTGGGGATTGGTTTTCCTTATGGGACTTTTATAGTCAATATAGTGGGGGCGCTTTTGATGGGCGTTTTGATTGAAGCTTTGGCGCTTCGGTTTCAAGGATCTTCTGAATTGCGCACGCTTTTAGCAACGGGTGTTCTTGGTGGCTTTACGACCTTTTCAGCCTTTTCTCTTGAAGTTGCAAATATGATTGAGCGGGATCAATGGTCGGTTGCTTTGTTTTATGCTTGCGCATCAGTTGTTTTTAGTGTTGCTGCTTTGTTTGCCGGGTTGTATCTCGGGCGGTATTTATGGGGAGCGAGTGTGTGAGCAAAGTTGCGAATGTTACGATAACTGAAAAAGATGATGGCCTGAGGCTTGATCGCTGGTTTAAAGAAAATTATCCGCACATTAGTTTTGGGCAATTACAAAAATTGCTACGCACTGGGCAAGTTCGACTTAATGGCAAACGGGTGAAGACCAATGCGCGGATTGAAGAGGGGCAGGTTGTTCGCGTGCCTCCGATTGGGCAAGAGGTGGTAGCCGCTCCAGCTAAAAAACCTAAAAAAGTCAATAAAGGTGATTGGGACTATATTCGCTCACTGGTCATTCATGAAGATGATGATTTGATGGTTTTGAACAAACCTTCTGGACTTGCCGTGCAGGGGGGGACGAAAACAGCGCATCATGTTGACGGTATGCTTGGTGCTTTGGGCCAAGGGGATGATCGCCCTAAATTAGTGCATAGATTAGATCGTGATACGTCTGGTTGTTTGTTGGTTGCGAAAACGCGCCAGGCGGCCTCTAAATTAGGGGCTGTGTTTCGCACAAGGTCTGCTCGGAAAATCTATTGGGCATTGACTTATGGTGTGCCTCGTCCGCATCAAGGTGAGATTTCATGTTTTATTGCCAAAGGGGATGGACCAACGCAGGTAAGACCAGTACAGGGTAATGTTGGTGAGATTGTTCAGGTTGTGAAACCGGGAACACCTGGGGCACAGCATTCTCATTCTTATTATTCGGTGATTGAACAAGCCGGGCAGAAACTTGCTTGGGTATCGCTGAAACCTGTGACAGGGCGGACCCACCAATTGCGGGTGCATATGGCTGAACTTGGTACGCCGATATTGGGTGATCCAAAATATTTTAACTTACCAGATTTTGAGCCTATTGAAGGTTTGACGGATCGGCTTCATTTGCATGCACGTCGTTTAGTTATTCCTCACCCGAGGGGTGGTACGCTTGATGTGACAGCGCCTTTGCCAGCCCATATGCAAAAGAGTTGGGCTAGCCTTGATTTTGATGCACAGCGTTATGATGTGGAACAGGAAGTGGAGTGATCAGCCCGAGCGGAGTAACGCGGTTGCAAGTGGGCAACCTGAAGCGCTATGAGAAAGTGCGGTTGCAAGTGGGCAACTAAAGCGCCATAAAAAAGCGAGCACGAACAAGCTGATCATTCAATATCTTCTTTTATCTTGAGACCCAATCTGAAGGTGGTTCTTGTTCTAGCCATTCTCTTGATGGTTTGCCGCGAACGAGCAGGATTTCTCTTTTAACGCCGCGGCCAACACCATAGATTTCACCATCACTTACATTGAGAACAACCGAGTGATCGTTAACTGGTGCGCCAGGTGAAGCTGACCAGATTTGTTCTGTTGTAAGCGAGGGAAATAAAGTTTTATCGATAGTTGATTTGTTACAGGAAAGCTTTAAGAGAATTTGGAGTTCTTCAATTTTGGGTAAGCGCCAATCTTCTTTTGCATTGAAGCTATGTGTGTTTGCTTGGGCCTCTGCTTCTAACCAACTCATTGACTTGGCTTTTCCTTTACAATTATTTTTGGAAAGGGTTTGTCCTTCTAAACATCTTTTGAATTCAAGCTTTGAGATTTTGTGAGTGATTGTTCTATCATTGATTATGAAATCTTGATTTATGGAATTCGCACTGTTTGTGTTGTCACAGGCTAACGCTGATTGTGATAGTGCGGTAACTGATAAAGAATAAAAGAAACTGGTTGCAAGAATAATTGTTTTGAATTTTGATCTCATTGGTTGCTTCCCTCTTTATAAAGCGTTTTTTGCTAACCTAACGGTAGGTAGGCGCGTGAGGCAATTCAAAACATGTAAGAGATTGTCAATAAAATGTAAGGTGATACGTTCATCCTCAATATGGGATGGTGGGCTCTTGATTAGACTTTAACTGAATTGGATGGAAGTTAGGTATGTATTGCATTTTGTTTGATGTAGATGGGACAATTGTTGATAGCGAGGCTTTGATTGTTCGGGCGATGCAAGATGCGTTTGAAGCTCAATCATTAGCTGCACCGGCGGCAAAAGAGATTCAACAAATTATCGGTCTTTCTTTACCGATTGCCGTTGAAGTGCTTTGTATGCCGCTTGAAGGTGTTCAGGTTAATGAAGATTTAATTGATCGCATTGGAGAGGGGTATAAAACTTCTTATCAGCATTTGAGAGATGAGCTTGGGCATCCAGAGCCGTTGTTTGAGGGCACTCTTGAGTTGCTTGACAGGTTAAAGAGCCAGGATGAGGTTTTGCTTGGATTAGCAACGGGAAAATCAATGAAGGGGGTGCTGAGTTTAATTGAACGTTTTGAGCTAAAGGGCTATTTTCACACAATACAGACCTCTTGTAATGCACCTTCTAAACCGCATCCAGCGATGATTGAGCAGGCCCTTCGTGAAACGGGCGTTGATGCGCATCGCACGGTTATGATTGGTGACACGACTTTTGATATGGAAATGGCGCAAAATGCTGGTGTGCCTTCAATTGGGGTGACCTGGGGGCATCATGAAGAGCAAGAGTTGCTTTCTTTTGGCCCGAGGGTGATTGTTGATGAGTTTTCTCATCTTTTATCTGCTATACAGGAAACTCTCTCAATTGATACGCTTTGATTGATAGATTCTATTGATAAAGATTGATTTTTAACAGCTGATTTAAAACCTTTAATAAAGAAATTTCATGACTAAAGATAATTCTACTCCTGAAGATGGTGCATTGCCGTCTGGTCCTAAATATATGTCTAAAGCGGATGATGTACGCCCAAAACCAAAACGGTTTTATAAAGAGGTGACATTAGAGGTCGAGGGAGAAGCCCATAAAATTTTACTCGATGGACGGGTGATTAAGACGCCGATGAAGGAAACTTTAGCGGTGAAAACGGAAGCATTGGCTAAAGCTATTCAAGGAGAATGGGCCTCTCAAGAGGAAGAGATTGATAGTGAAACTATGATTTTGACCAAACTTGCTAACACTGGGATTGATCGCGTGGCGCCGCGGCGTGCTGACATTTTGGCTGAACTGGTGAGTTATGGGGGGAATGATCTTTTATGTTATCGGGCAACAGAGCCGAATAGTTTGGTTGAGTTAGAGCGAAAAGTTTGGGACCCAGTTCTAAATTGGTTTTCAGACCAGCATGATATACGCATGCAGCTTGCAGCTGGTGTTATTCATGTTGCGCAAGAGGCAATAGAGCTTGAGAAATTAGAAGCTCTTTATGATCAGTTTGATGAATTTGCACTTACCGCACTCCACAATATGACAACGATGTTGGGATCGGCCTTGTTGCCCTTGGCACTTATTCTTGGTGATTGGGAGCATGAGGAAGTTTGGTCTGCCGCGCATTTGGAAGAAGATTTTCAAATTCAGCGATGGGGGCAAGATGAACAAGCTCAAAATCGTAGAGAAATTAGACATGGTGAGTTTTTGGAGACTTATAAGTTTTATCAATTGAGCCGTAAGTCTTAAATAAACATCTTAAAACACAGTTTGACGCATGAATTCTCTGTGATAAAAGAAATGTCAAAAATAGTAAGACTGATGGAGAGATTATGAACGATATTATCGCAGAGCTTGAGAAACGCCGTGAAAATGCGCGTCTTGGTGGTGGGCAGAAACGGATTGATGCTCAACATCAACGGGGGAAGCTAACAGCCCGTGAGCGTATTGAGCTTTTGCTTGATGAGAATTCGTTTGAAGAACTTGACATGTATGTTGAGCATCGCTGCACAGATTTTGGCATGGAAAAGAACAAAATCTCTGGTGATGGCGTTGTGACCGGCTGGGGAACTGTTAATGGCCGTGTGATTTATGTTTTTGCGAAAGATTTTACAGTGTTTGGTGGTTCTCTTTCAGAAGAGCATGCGAAAAAAATCACTAAAATTCAAGATATGGCACTTCGCAACCGTGCACCGATTATTGGTTTGTTTGACGCTGGTGGTGCCCGTATTCAAGAAGGTGTGGCCGCGCTTGGTGGATATGGTGAAGTTTTCCAACGCAATGTTCTTTCCAGTGGTGTTATCCCGCAAATTTCAGTGATTATGGGGCCATGCGCTGGTGGTGATGTTTATTCTCCTGCGATGACTGACTTTATCTTCATGGTTAAAGATACTTCTTATATGTTTGTAACAGGGCCAGATGTTGTGAAAACTGTGACGAATGAAGAAGTGACAGCGGAAGAACTTGGCGGTGCGAGTGTACACACTGTTAAGTCTTCTATTGCTGATAAGGGCTATGAGAATGATGTTGAGGCGATGCTGCAAATGCGCCGCTTGATGGACTTTTTGCCAGGCAATAATATGTCTGATGTGCCAGTTTTACCGACAAAAGATTGTCCAGACCGCGTTGAGACAAGTCTTGATAGTTTGGTACCTGAAAACCCGAACCAACCTTATGATATGCATGAATTGATCACAAAAGTGGTTGATGAAGGTGATTTCTTTGAAATTCAAGAGAAATTTGCCGGTAATATCATTTGTGGGTTTGGTCGCGTTGAAGGGCAAACAGTAGGTATAGTTGCGAACCAACCCATGGTTTTAGCTGGTGTTCTAGATAGTGATGCATCACGTAAAGCTGGGCGGTTCGTTCGTTTTTGTGATTGCTTTAACATTCCGCTGGTTACTTTTGTTGATGTGCCAGGCTTCTTGCCAGGTACGGCGCAAGAGTATGGTGGCTTGATTAAGCATGGTGCCAAACTCTTATTTGCTTATGCGGAAGCGACAGTGCCGAAAATCACAGTGATTACACGTAAAGCTTATGGCGGTGCGTATGATGTGATGAGCTCTAAGCACATTCGCGGTGATATGAACTACGCCTGGCCAACAGCTGAAATTGCTGTGATGGGTGCAAAGGGCGCTGTTGAGATTATTCATCGTAAAGACTTGGATGACCCTGAAAAAATCGCAGAACACACGAAGAATTACGAAGATCGTTTTTGTTCACCATTTGTGGCAGCGGAACGCGGGTATATTGATGAGGTTATTTTACCTCGCAATACCCGCCGCAGAATTAGTCGTGCGCTTAATATGCTTAAAAATAAGCAAGTTGAGAACCCATGGAAAAAACACGACAATATTCCGCTATAGTTAAAGACTAACCTTTTTAACTATTATTGAGAATGAGTAACGAAGCCGTGAATTCTAATTTTTGAGTTTGCGGCTTCGTTTTAACTAGGTTACCGTTTTTATTGATGAATTTTGAGTGTAAGAGGGTTGAATGACTATTGTTGGTATCGATTTAGGAACTACGAATTCTTTAGTTTCTTATTGGAGTGATGATGGTCCGAAACTCATTCCGAATGCGCTCAAGTCTTTTTTGACACCTTCTGTTGTCGGTGTTGATGACCAAGGTGATATCTTGATTGGAGAGGCTGCGAAAGAGCGCCTTATTACACACCCTCATTTGACCATTGCTGATTTTAAGCGGACGATGGGCAGCGATAAACAAGTGACTTTGGGAGATGGCGCTTCTTCTTATCAATTTCGCCCTGAAGAGCTTTCGGCCTTTGTACTTCGCTCTTTAAAAGCTGATGCTGAGCAGCATCTTGGTGAAGAGGTGACTGAAGCGATTATTTCTGTTCCGGCTTATTTTAATGACATTCAACGCAAGGCCACGATTGATGCGGGGAAACTTGCGGGTCTTAAGGTGGAGAGCCTTATTAATGAGCCAACAGCTGCTGCACTTGCTTATGGCTTAAATGAAGTGGAAGAGAGCCAGTTTCTCATCTTCGATCTTGGTGGTGGGACTTTTGATGTTTCCATTCTTGATAAGTATGACAATGTGATGGAAGTGCGGGCAACAGCTGGCGATAACTTTCTTGGAGGAAATGATTTTCGGGATTTGTTGGTTGAGACTTTAGCAACGGATCATGAGTTTGATTTGGAAAGCTTGAGTGCATCTGATAAGAATAAAGTTTTGCGCTTAGCTGAGTTGGTAAAGAAGGATTTGTCTGCTCGTGAAGTGGCGACTTATTCAGCGCAAATTGGCGAAATGAAATTAGAAGGTTCGTTTCAACGTGATCGATTTGAGGAATTGGCGAATTCATTGCGCCGCCGTTTGCGGGTGCCGATGGAGCGGGCGATTAATGATGCAACCTTGCGGCCAGAGAATATTGAAAATGTTGTGATGGTTGGTGGTGCCTCTCGTAGCCCTATGATCCGCCGGATGGTTGGTCGCTTATTTCAAAAATTACCACTTTCTCATTTAAACCCAGATGAAATTGTAGCTCTGGGGGCTGCCGTTCAAACAGGCCTTAAGACGCGTAATGAATCGCTTGAAGATGTGGTGATGACCGATGTTTGCCCTTATACATTGGGGACATCTGCTGTGGTTGATGACAATTATGATAACTTGGTGATTGTGCCTATTATTGAGCGCAATGCTGTTGTACCAATTAGTGAAAGCCAACACTTTTTCACCATCCGAGATAAGCAAACACAGATTAATTTAGATATTTATCAGGGAGAAAATATGCGCCCTGAAGATAATATTCTGCTTGGTGACTTGAAGGTTGAAGTGCCAGCGGCGGCGGCTGGTAAAGAGGGTGTTGATGTTCGTTTTACTTATGACATCAATGGTGCACTTGAAGTTGAGGTGAAGGCACTTTCAACTGAAAAAGTAGTTCGTAAAATTTTTAAAAACCAGGCCAACCTTTCCGATGAAGAATTAGAGAAACGGTTTAAAGCGTTAAGCGGGATTAAGCTACACCCAAGAGAACATGCTGAAAATGCTGTGTTAATTGCGAAAGCTGAGCGAATTTATGCGGAAAGCTTGAAGGCACAACGTGATTATGTTCGCTCTTTAATTCTTGATTTTGAGCAAGCTATTACTGATCAATCAAACCGGGAGCTTGATAAGGTGAGAGAACGATTTTCAGAAAGTTTAGAGACCCTAGAGAATAATATGTTCGATATGGATTGATGTTTGATGGATGTTTGGCAGCGGTTGGGCATTGAGAAAACGGATGATGAGCGTGCAATTAAGCGGGCTTATGCTAAACAGCTGAAAATTACTCGTCCAGATGAAGACCCTAAATATTTTCAAAGTCTTAGAGAAGCGCGAGATAAGGCTATATCTTTAGCGAAATATGAATTTGAGTATGAGTGGTACGGAGAAGAGGTCCCAAGCTCATTTAGTTCTGTAGAGAAGGGTGATATTGATCAAGAACTTACTTCTCAACTTTCTGATGATCCTCATCATAACCCTGATTTAGAAACTGAAAAAAACTCAATTGATACTCCCATAGATAATGCTCTTAAACTTGAGTTGCAAAATAGTGAGCTGCACTCTGATGAGGCTTATGTTTTAACTTTAGATGAAAGTGTCTCTAGTCCAACTAACATAGAAGTTCAATCTGCGGAATTCGTTCAAGATCGTGTAATATCAGACGTGTTAGATGGTTCTGATAATTCTCATTTGGTTCCTTCATCTGAGATTATAAACATAAAAACAAATGACAAAGAGTTTGAGGGAAATGCCTCTCTTCACTTTCAAGAAATTTCAAAAATTTTTGCTGAAGATCTTTCTGGTAATGATTTTTGGAATGAAGAAAAATGGGATTTAATTTTTCAAACAATGCATGAATGGTCGTTTGACCAGAAGTATTTTTTTGAAGAGAAATTGCTTGACGTTATTGCTGATCATTTGCCTGACCTTGAGACTGCATCAGAGGCAGATATTTCAAAAATACAAAGCGTTTTATACGAATTAGATCGTAATTTTCTTTGGAACGAAAACTTTCGAAAACTATTTTTAAAATTATCAGATGAACACGCTTCACGTTTGATGAAATTAATTAATGCTTCTAAGCGACCTGAAGCCGTTCGATTGCGAAATAATTTTAATTTTTACAATAATTTTCCAGATTTGAAAGAGCCGGAATTTGACCTTTATTATGGTCGAGAAAATTCAGGGCATAAAGAGTATTATCGTAAATGTATGAAGGCTGGGAAGACGTATCTTTATATTTGGAATTGGAAGGCTTTTATCTTTTGTAACTTCTTTTTAGCTGCCCGGGATTTGAAGTTTAAAAGGGGGGGGATGCGCCTTAGTAATTTTTCAATTTTTCTAGGTATTTTATATTGGCTCGGTTTGTTTCTTGTTCTTTTTGGGGTGGGTTCAGGATTATTGTCTTATGGTTGGCGATTTGAATTTTTACTTCCGGGATCACTTCTTTTATCATTGATGCATATTTTTTGTGGCCTTTGGGGAAATAGATTGGCTGTTAGCTCAATGGCTAACAATTTTAACACCTACTTAATCGAGAGACATTCATCTGATAAAGATGACAGCCAAGCTAATTCTTTGCAGCCGATGAGACTGCTTTTTGACGCTGTAGGGCAAATGAAATTTGGTCTAAGTATGCGTTTGCTTTTTTTAAGTTTGTTTATTTTTATATTCACGATTAAATTTATTGTTTTGATGAATGCTTAGGTTGTGCATTTTTTTCATATGCCATGAGGGATAAGGGGTTTTATATATGGAAAATGAGACCTATCAAACCGTTTGGGAACGCTTGGGCATAGAGAAAACGGATGATGAGCGTGCGATTAAGAGAGCGTACGCCAAACAGCTGAAAACCATTCGCCCAGATGAAGATCCACAACATTTTCAAACTCTTAGAGAAGCCCGTGATGAAGCTATTTATTTAGCGAAATATGATTTTGATTATGAGTATGATTGGGAGGAGGAAGATGATGACCCAGATGCACCGCGTTCAGAGGCCACTAGTCATGAAGAAGATGTATCTCAACCTTCTGATAATCAATGTGATAATCTAGAGACAGCAAAAACTACTGTTGATACTCCTATAAATAATGCTCTTGAACGTGCCTTGGAAAAGGGGGAGCCGTGCTCTGATGAGACTTATGTTTTAACTTTAGATGAGGGAGGAGCAGATACATCTCATGTTGCTGGCCAATCAGCTGAGTTGGTTAGAGATGATGAAGTGACAAGGGGGATTAATGATCCGCTTACTTTAGAGGAACCTCTTGAAGAAAAAGACCAATCACTAAGTGATGACATAGATACTGCCCTAGATATTGGTTCTGATGCTTCTCCTGATATCAGCTTTTATGATACAGATATTGATGATGTGACCTATGAACAAATTGATGATGAAGTTGAGAACTTAATGGGGCCGTGGTCACTTTGGGATAGGAATGAATGGAAAAGATTTATCAATCGTGTTCGTGAAGCGTCTTTTGATATATCCAACTATGCTGAATATGAGATTTTACGGGCGCTGGGAGAAAACCTTACAGAAGGAAAAATTGAAAGCTCGTATAAGCGAGATGCGCGGCTGAATATTCTTTATTATTTGGATGAAGAATATGGCTGGACGCAAAATGACCGCCGGGTTTACGGGATTTTATCTCATGAACAATCTGAAATTTTGATGGATTATTTACGCCATGGTGAAAGTGGTGTTTCTCATGGCACGTCCGAGACATATTATGATGCTTTTGGGTTTCCATTGCTGACAGCAGAGCATTTCAAAGACTATTTAGGCAAAAATGATAGTGTTTATGAAAAATATTATCAAACAAGCCGTGAGGATGGACGAGAGTTGAAACCATCTTGGTGTTGGCCTGGTTTTATTTTTTCTCCTCTTTGGTTAGCGCATCGCTGTAATGATGGGTTAGAGGCACTTGCTGGCATGTTTTACATCCTAGCCCTTATTATTCTTCATTATGGTTTAACGGCGCCTAGTTTGATAGCCACTTTATTAGCCAGTCTCATTATTCTTTCTTTGCATGTTCTTGTTGGGATTTATGGGAGAAAGTTGGTTGTGACGACATTAGCAAACACATTGCAGGATTTACACAATGGTGAGCCACTTTCAGAAGAAGAAAAGCTTAAAAAATTAGCATCTATTGGCAGAGGTGGATTTAAAGCTTTGTTTGATTTTATTGTAGGAATGGCAGGGATTGGTTTGATTGCGACTTTAATCTATCGATTAATTTTATAGTGCTTATCCCTAAGAATTTTTGAAAAATTATCTTTAAAATATTCTTCTACCCCACTTTTTCTTATTCTTTATAAGAAAATTTAATGTGAGAGCTTGTTCCTCTGACAAACAATGTTTAAAAGAGACACGGTAAATTGATAAATAATATGGATCGTATGAAATTTTGCTAAGCGTTAGATGCCTCTTTTTAACGCAGCTTCAGCTGGTAGTTTTCAGATTACTACTAGCTTTCGCAAAATAGAGATAAAGAAAAAGTCGAAATATATGTTCAAAAAAATTCTTATAGCTAATCGTGGTGAAATTGCTTGCCGAGTGATTAAATCAGCCAGAAAAATGGGCATTGCAACTGTTGCTGTTTATTCTGATGCCGATAAAAATGCACTTCATGTTGCAATGGCAGATGAAGCTGTTCACGTAGGCGCGGCGGCAGCGGCTGAAAGTTATTTGGTCATTGAGAAAATTATCGCAGCTGCCAAGGAAACTGGCGCTGAAGCAATTCATCCTGGCTATGGCTTTTTATCTGAAAATGCTGATTTTGCGAAAGCATTGAAAGATGCAGGCATTGCTTTTATCGGACCGAATGTAAAAGCCATCGAAGTGATGGGCGATAAGATTGAATCAAAGAAGTTTGCTAATGATGCCAAGGTGAATACCGTTCCTGGTTATATGGGTGAAATTGAAACCGCTGAAGAAGCGATTAAAATTGCTAATGACATTGGCTATCCGGTGATGATTAAAGCGTCAGCTGGTGGTGGCGGTAAGGGCATGCGGATTGCTCATTCTGAGGGAGAAGTTGAAGAAGGCTTCAATGCTTCTAAATCTGAAGCGATGTCTAGCTTTGGTGATGACCGAATTTTTATTGAAAAATTTATTGTAGAACCTCGTCATATTGAAATTCAGGTGCTTGCTGATAAGCATGGTAATGTGGTTTATCTCAATGAGCGTGAATGTTCTATTCAACGCCGGAACCAAAAAGTTCTAGAAGAGGCGCCAAGTTCATTTCTTGATGAAGCAACCCGCAAGGAAATGGGCGAGCAGTCTGTAGCACTTGCTAAGGCTGTTGAATATGAAAGTGCGGGTACTGTTGAGTTTATCGTTGATAAAGATCGCAATTTTTATTTCCTTGAAATGAATACCCGCTTGCAGGTGGAACATCCGGTGACTGAGTTGATCACGGATGTTGATCTTGTTGAGCAGATGATCAAAGTGGCTGCTGGTGAAAAGCTCGAAATTTCTCAATCTGATATTAAAATCAATGGTTGGTCAATTGAAAGCCGGATTTATGCGGAAGATCCGTATCGTAATTTCTTGCCATCAATTGGTCGTTTGGTGCGCTATCAACCGCCTGCAGAGAGCACTGAAAACGGTTTGACCATTAGAAATGATACCGGTGTTTATGAGGGCGGTGAAATTTCAATGTTTTATGACCCTATGATCGCAAAGCTTATTACTCATGCACCGACACGTGCTGAAGCGATTGAGCATATGGCTGGTGCATTGGACCGGTTCTATATTGATGGTATTCAACATAACGTTCCTTTCTTGAGTGCGATTATGCAACATGAGCGCTGGGTATCTGGAAATATTTCGACCAGCTTTATTGCGGATGAATATCCGGATGGTTTTGAACCTCGTGCTGCTGAAGGTGAAGAGTTGAAGGTGCTTTCTTGTGTGGCTGCCGCGATTGATTATCTTGGTAATACACGGCGCCGTCATATTTCTGATCAGATGGAAGGGCGTCCAGTTGTTTTTGCTGAAGACAGAGTTGTTGTTATTTCTGATGTGCGTCAGGAACTTCGCGTTGAGCAGGTTTCAGCTGAGGCGGACGATTTAACCATTCATTTCCAAGGTGAAGGTGCTGGAGACGTTTCTGTTTCATCAAACTGGTGGTTTGGTCAGCCTTTATGGGTTGGCTCTGTTGATGGTAAAGAGGTGGCTGTTCAAGTTCGACCGATTGATAATGGTTATGAACTTTCTTATTCAGGTGTGACCTCACCAGCCTATGTTTATACAAAACGAGAAGCTGAGCTTTCATCTTTAATGCCTATTAAAGAAGCACCAGACACATCTAAACTTCTGCTTTGTCCTATGCCCGGTTTGGTGGTTAACATCATGGTTGAAGAAGGTGATGAGATTAAAGCTGGACAATCACTTTGTATTGTTGAAGCGATGAAGATGGAAAACATCCTCAGAGCTGAGCGTGATACTGTGGTGACTAAGATTAATGCAGCTCCAGGTGATAGTTTGGCTGTTGATGCGATTATTATGGAATTTGAATAAGGGGTTTATTCACTTACAAAATTGAAGCGATTTGACATAGAAACAGAACTAATGTCATCATGAGGTTAGGGAGTGAGACTTTAATTTATTAAAGGAGACTGCTTCTCATGAGATTAAAAACAACCTTTGTTCTGTTTTTATGCCTGTCCTTTTTAAGTATTCCGGCCGTATTTTCTCAAGCTAAACAGGGACGAGTTCTTCCTTCAGAAGGACATAAATATCTAGATACGCGCTGTACGGATTATTATAGCCGTCCTGTGCTTCATGTTCGAAATGATAGTTTAAATGATGTTGCGTTTTCAGATTTGATGCGTCATCGCGGTGTTCCTATGGGGCCGATGACGATTTTGAACATTCGTCGTTTAACCAAACTATCGAAAGCTTCACAATTGTTTTTTATTGCTCATGAATGTGGTCATCATGTGCTCGGGCATCTGTATTTTCGACAACCGGGGCAAATGGCTGAGCAAGAGGCAGATTGTTATGCCATTCGATCTTTAATTCGAAGCGGTGTGTTTACTTTAAATGATGTAGCTGATGTTCAAGAAGACATGCGAAAATATGCTCAACCGTCTCGCATGCATATTTCAGGTGAAGAGCGGGCGCTTGCATTAATTGATTGTATGGAATAGTTTTTCTATGGTTTAAAATGGTTTTGAAAGTGAGCTTGAAAAGCTGAATGAATTTTGTCTTCAGTATAGGCAATGTTTAATTTTTCAAAACTCGTTACCCCATGGTCTTTGATGCCGCATGGTACGATACCGTTAAAATGCTCTAAGTTTGGGGTGAGGTTTAAACTTAGTCCGTGAAAACTGACCCATTTGCGTAAACGAATGCCAATAGCTGCAATTTTATCATCTATGTTGGGCCCTCTTTGAGGCTGTGGTACCCAAAGGCCAACTCGCCCTTCTCTTCTTGTGCAATCAATATTGAATTCGGCGCAAATATCAATGATCCAACCTTCAATTTCATGAATAAACCAGCGAACATCTTTTTTCCGCTTGTTTAAATCTAGCATGATGTATGCAATTTTTTGTCCTGGTCCATGATAGGTGTATTCGCCGCCTCTTCCTGTTTTATAAACGGGGAAGCGATTAGGGGTGAGGAGATCTTTATCTTCAGCACTGGTGCCGGCTGTGTATAGAGGTGGGTGTTCGAGAAGCCATATGCACTCAGGTTCTTCACCTTTGTGAATTTGTTCTACTCTTTTTTCCATAAAAGTTAGAGCATCAGGGTATGAAATGAGAGTTTTGCTTATTTTCCAGTGAACATCACTTTCAAAATTAATTTTGTTTACCATTCGGTAACTAAGCTCCAACACAATTAGAATAGTGACTCGAAATATAGGGCTATATGCTTGCCAGTCAAACTTGTTTGATGAGTTTTATAGTCTCAATTGGCTTGAGAAGCTCATAGATTGTTTCGGTCTATGGTTTTGATACCATTTTTGTTATTAATTTACGAATTGATTGCTTAAGGAATTTTAGTGATGGTTCCCATTTCTGGAGTGGAAATAGAGTTAAGCGTGGTCATTGGCCGGCGGGTTATGCCGATCAATCATCTTTTGCGCATGGGCCGGGGGGCTGTGATTGAACTTGAAGCGAATGTAACTGATGAAGTTGAAATTTTAGCAAATATGGTACCGATTGGCAGAGGTGAGGTCATTGTTGAGGGAGATCGCATTACAGTCGAAATCACCCAAAAATATAACCTTAGCGATATGGCGGCATAAATTTTTTTATTTTTAACTGTCAGTTTAGATGTTCATTGATGGCTAAAATAAATAGCCTTCGTGATCTTCAAATTATCAAAAAACAATCGATTTTGTTGTTATTTTTGAAAGAAAAAGCACTTGCCTTCAAATGGCATGTTTGTTACATGTCTTTCTCTTAGTAAGGGAGTTTGCGGTGCTTTCGTGAACCTACCAGCCTTTACTTTATTGTGCGGTCGTGGCGGAACTGGTAGACGCGCAGCGTTGAGGTCGCTGTCCGGTAACACGGGTGGAAGTTCGAGTCTTCTCGACCGCACCAAATTCTTCGAATTCCGATTCTTTGTTTGCAGGTTGCCGCCCGCCAACACAACCTGCATTGTTTGGTTCTAGGTTAACCCTCTCACACACATCATTTCTTCATTTCATGATTATTTTTTCTTTGCTTAGATTTGCGATGTGTCAGTGCATTGGCTGATGGTTGGCCGGTGGTCGTTTGATGTCCGTCGATTTTAAGGTTTTTCTTTAAGTGGGTAATTGGTTAGGGCAGATTAATTTATTTCTTTATTTTAGCATTCTTCAAACTCAAATTTACTATTTATATTGAGATATGCTTTTTAGCTTCGTTTCAAATATCAGACGGCTTGTGAAAATGAGAATTGGTTATCTTTTAGGTATGTGTCAAATTTTGAAGCGACTTTTCTGAACTGATGATGCTCTTTTTTATTCATAATTAAAAAGCCGTCTTTATAGTTCACGATATCTTGCTTTATGAGAAGTGCTAGACTTGCTAGTTCGGTTGCAAATTCGTTTGCGCATACTTTTGTTTTTAGACCACACATGATTGACATGATTATTTCTCGTCTTTTTATATCGTCGTTAGTGAGCTCTATACCTCTAGCAATGGGTAAGTCACCATTTTCAATTGAAGCCACATATTCTCTGTAATTTGGTGTGTTTTGCAAATATGCTGTAGGTAATGTTGAGATTGAGGATACACCAAATCCTAAAAGTGCGTCAGCTCTATCTATTGTATATCCTTGGAAGTTGCGCTGTAATTTTTGTTCTTCTTGTGCGATGGCTAAACTATCATCAGGTTTTACAAAATGATCTAACCCGATTGAGACATACCCGTTTTTTGTTAAATAATCACAAGCAAAATCAAACATTTCCATTCTTTGTTCAGGATTAGGTAACGCTTCAGTCGGGATGAGTTCTTGGTGTTTTTTCATCCAGGGAACATGAGCATATCCGAATAGTGAGATGCGATTGGGATCTAGTTTTAGTGTGTAATCAATTGTCTTTTTTATGGTCTCTAAAGTTTGGAAGGGTAATCCATAAATTAAATCAAGATTGATCTCATTGATGTTTGCATTGTGTAATTTTTCGATGACGTTTTTAACAAGATCATATGATTGATGACGGTTTATGGCTCGCTGGACTTGTTGATTAAAATCTTGAACGCCAAGGCTTGCCCTGTTTACACCATTCGTTGCATAAGACAATATTTTTTCTTTGTTTATGGTTCTTGGGTCAATTTCAATAGCAATTTCAGCATCATCTAAAATATCATAATTAGACCGAAGCACATTCATGAAATTCGTGAAATCATCTGGTTCAATTATGGTTGGAGAGCCGCCGCCAAAGTGCATGTATTTTACAATATTTGCGCCAGAATAATTGGCTTGCATTATGACTTCTTGTTTTAAAAGCTCCATATATTGTTTTATTGGGCTGTAGCCATTTACGATTTTTGTATGGCAACCGCAAAACCAGCATAGCTGTCGGCAAAAGGGGATGTGAAAATAGAGAGATAAAATATCTTTACTTTGTAATTGGCTAGTTAAGTTTTGGGATAAGTTTCCATCAACATTTTCGTGAAAGTTTGGGGCTGTTGGGTAACTTGTGTATCTTGGGATTTGTTCCATAAATGTGCTCTTTTAATTGCCTAAGATTTTTATAGCAGCATTTATTTTCTTGATATTTGACTTAAATCACATTCTTCTGTTTTGAGGGGGCAAGGTGTGAACGATAGTAAGAAGAGATAAAACCCAGCTGAACTCTTTTATGTTCAGCTGGGTTTCTTTGATTGATTAAAAGACTTTATTGCATGCTCTTGATGGGCAGAGGTAAGTTGTGCCATGGCCAATCGCGCCGCCAGCACCAACACTTCCGATACCGATGCCAACAGAGACACCTTTGATTAGGAGTGTTCTTTTGTCATACCAGAGAACAACACCTACACCAGAGCCAACATCAAAGTTTCCGATCGCAGCGTATAGGGCGCCTCCAACATTATTGGGGTTGTCAGTAAAGGCTGACATTACAAGATCATTACCGACACCAAGGATGACACCGCCAAAATATGTTTTTGAAACATAAAGAGGTGCATGTCCTCTACCGCTTACAGGAAGCGCAAGGCCTGTTTCGCGGCCGTAACCACCAGCTACAGCTACTGAAGATTGGATGCCAACAGCTAGGGTTCTAAAGCCGGCTTTTTGTAAAGCTACTCGAACGGCTCTTGTTTGCATGTCTTGAATGACGTTTCTAATTCTGGCTGGATTTTTTGATTTTAAAGCCGCGTTTAATCGTCTGATCATTTGTTTATTACCCACTCTTCTAAGTGTATTTGCAATTGTGTTGATCATTGGCTTGAAGCGCTGGGCACGAATTTTTGCGTCTCTTAGTAATTTCTTTTTTACAGATTGTTTGGGCTTGATGCATTTGCCGAGTTTCCATTTCAGGCCTCTTTTACAAGCTTTGCCTTTTTTTGTGATGGGGCATGCTCTTTGATTTTGGCCCCCACAAGGGCGGCAGATGCCTCTTACATTTGTGAGCCAGCTTCGGCACACACTACCCTTTTTAAAAATGGGGCAGGCTTTTTGATTATAACCGCCGCAAGCAGCTTGGGCTGGTGTGATGTTTGTGAGAGATGTTGCAAAGCAAATCACAAAAAGTGTGATTTGTGCTTTTAAGATTTTTGATAGTTTGTCCATAGTTTCAGTCCCTGATTTAGTCCTTTGTATTGCGTGTAGGGAAAAACTATGGCTGGGCCCATGAATGGAAAATGAATGTTTGGCTTTAATGGGCTAACATGAATTATTCTTAATGATATGGTGCTGGAATGTTCTTGTTTTGACGAATTTTCTCGGTTAAATCATAAGTTTAGTCGCTTGGTTTGTTTATTAAGTGGCTCGTCAAATATAACTGCTTTTATTGTATCCCCCCTCTATTGCCAAAAATGAAACTCAAGATTTTCAGGTTGTAAACAGATTTTATTGCTGCAGGCTTGAAGGTTCAAAGTGAGTTTATGTGAGGTGCTTTTTTTAGTTTTTGGTAAGGTGATATTTATATTTAACTTTCCTTCATAGAGTGAGAGTTTTTCCTTGTTAAAGGCAAGTGCCTTCACTTGGGCTTTTGGGTAATATTCTTGGGTGAGATTATTATCATAAAGTTTTATTTCGGTTGGAATGAGATAGTTTTCTAAAGGTTTGTTTGAATTAATATGCCAGCCTGGTTTGATATTGATTTTAAGTGAGGCTTGGTTTGTTGCCCTGTTTAATTTAAGAGCAACTTTTACATTTCCTTTGGCTGTGTTTCTAACAAAACCAGTATTTCCATTATTTGTTGAATTGACAGCGTTGACTAACACACCTCTCATCTGGGGGTTGCTTAATGCGTGGCCAGAAAGTGTTGAAGCTAGAGCTAAGCTCTGTTTTTGCCTCATTGGTTTGCCGTTCATTTGAGCTAAAGCATTTAGTAATTTTAGTGCGAGAGCATTGCCTGAAGGAATAGGGTTGTCATCAAGGGGTGGGTAAGCACCAAGACCATCTTCAATTTCAGTTATACGGAGAGGGGCTGTTTCATTGGACCATGGTTTGCCGAACCGTTGTTGAAGTTCATCAGCGATTTGTTTTGCGATTTTAATATTTGATTTGTCTGTTTTGTCATTTGGCGCGTAAGTTTCGAGTGCGAGGAGTGCGAGACCAAAGCCAGCATAATCTCCTAATTGTGCTTTGATGCCGATATTGCCATTAAAGCTAACTCGATAAAGGTCATCTTTCTTCATCATGTTTTGCTTGATATAGTTCGCGGCTTTTCGGGCTGCTTTGTAATAATCTTTTCGCTCCAAGATATAAGAAGCTTCAGCTAGTGCTTCTATCATGATTGCATTCCAAGAGACGATGATTTTGATGTCTTTGTGGGGATGTTTTCTTTTATCTCGTGCTTGTTTTAATTTATCCAGACCGCTGTTTAATTTCTTATAATATTCAGTCAGGCTTAACCTTAAAGATTTGGCGATATCATTTGGTAGATCTTGCATGTGAAGAACGTTCTTACCCTCAAAGTTGCCGTTCTCTGTTAAGGGGAATGTCTTATATAGGACAGAATTGTTATCAATTTGAGCTTTCGTCATATCTTCTTGAGACCAAATGAAAAATGCGCCTTCTTTTTTCTTTCCTTCCTCATTATAAGATTCAGCATCTTCAGCAGAATAGAAACCACCATTTTTATCTTGCATATCTCTCAAGACATAATCAAACAATCGAGCGGCGGTTTGTTTGTATCTTTCTTTGCCGGTTAAGGCATATGCTCTTACAAGCAATTTTCCAATGAGGGCTTGATTGTAGAGCATTTTTTCAAAATGGGGGACGAGCCAACTTTCATCTACACTATAACGATGAAACCCTCCGCCGACATGATCATGAATGCCGCCCTTTATCATGCCGTCCAATGCGGCCATAGCGATGTCTAAGGAGTTTTTATCACCACGAGTAGCTTGATCCAGCAAGAATGAAAGAGCTCCCTCTTGAGGGAACTTCGGGGCAACTCCAAAACCACCGTTGAAGTCATCTTTGTTTTTGGTGACCATTTGCAGAGCTTCTACTATGACTTCTGGGGTAATGTTTCTTGCCGCTTCGGTTCTGTTCAAATAACGATTAATGCCATTTGCGACTTGCTCACTCTGTTCGAGGAGTGTTGCTTGTTCTGTTTGCCAGAGTTTGACAATTTGTTTGAGGGTATTCATCAATTGGTCTGGTGGGAGATATGTTGAGGCGTGAAAAGGTTTGGCATTGGCTGTTAAAAAAACAGAGTTTGGCCATCCGCCTGTCCCAGTCATTGCTTCGGTGACGAGCATGAATTGGTTATCAAGGTCTGGCCTTTGTTCTCTGTCTATTTTTATTGAGATGAAATGTTCGTTTAAGTATTTTCCGATTTCGGTATTTTCAAAACTTTCTCTCGCCATGACATGGCACCAATGACAGGTTGAATAGCCAACAGAGATAAAAATTAGTTTGTTTTCTTTCTTTGCTTTTTTTAAAGCTTGCTCTCCCCATGGGTGCCAATCAACTGCGTTATAAAGATGCTGAAGAAGGTAAGGTGATTGCGCGCCTATTAAATGATTGGGTTTGCGCTTTTCTGATGTTTGTTGTTTTTCATCAGACTTTTCAGCTTTAGTCATTGAATGACTAAAAACAATAAAAAAACAACATAGAAAAATTTGAAAGAAGAATTTCATTGCACCCTCACGCATCAGAAATTTGTTTTGATTTTTCTTTTCATGCTAATGGATGATTTTGATTGGCTACAATCAAATTTTTGCGAGGGATTGTTTATTGTTAGTATTATTAGGGTGAAAAAAAGACCTCATAAATTATGAGGTCTGTAGTTTTTATACGCGCTACTATATAGCATGGGGGATGCTAATTGATAAAAATTATGTGCCGAATAATCTTCCTAAAAACCCTTTTTTAGATTTTGAAGCTTCTGCAGCTGCATCTTTCATAACAGTTGCTAATGTACCGTAAGTTGCAACCCATGCATCTTTTACTTCTGGTGTGAAGTCATCTTTTAAGCCTTCTTGAAGTGTCCAGATTAATGCCTCACCGACTTTATCGTAGTGTTCGTCTTTCACCCCATAATCGACATGCTTTGCGCCTAGAGTTTTTACCGGCTCGATGATTTGTTCAATTTGATGAAGGTTAGTCACTGCAGTTGCCAGCATTGACATGAGCTTGTCGCGTTGCTCTTCAATATTATCTGCAAACATGGGCCTAACTTCTGGGGCGATTTCGAATAGGCGGCCATAAAATAAATCACCTGCAGTTGAAGCGATGGGTTCTACTTTTTTAAATGAAGATTGAACCAGCTCTACTTGTTCTGGTGTCATTGTTTTGTTCCTTTGTTTAGTGTTGATGTGTCTCTCTCAACCCATCCCCATGTGTTGGGTTAAGAGAGACGCGAAAGTTTCTGTTCAATTATTGAAGTGGAATGCGGATGACAACGCCGCCCATGACATCACCCATCTTGAAGTCTTTTTTAGGCGTGTCTTTATGATTGTTGTGGCAACCAACGCAAGGTGTTGCAACGGCCACATCTGGGTAGACTGCTGTGAAATATTTTTTACCGCCCAGTGTTTCTTCACCGTAATAATTTTTGCCTTTATTGACATTGATATATTCAAGACCTTTTTTCTCTAGTTCCGTTGTTGGTTTGTTTTGTTTGTTAATAGGCCATAGTGAGAGAAGTGAATAAGAGAATTTATCCGTTTTATCTGCCACGGCTTCGGCGCCGAAACGAAACATCTGGGCCGGTAGAGGTAATGATTTATCATCCTCAAAAGATTCGGTGGCTTTGATAACTTTGTGTTTGTTAGCGAGGCGCTTTACCACTTTTTTAGTATAGATGGTTCTG
The DNA here is from genome assembly GCA_017640685.1 of Hyphomicrobiales bacterium. Lineage (GTDB taxonomy): Bacteria > Pseudomonadota > Alphaproteobacteria > Rhizobiales > HXMU1428-3 > HXMU1428-3. Next base: position 34,201 of record JAEPQF010000002.1, on the reverse strand, counting down.
TCTGACTCAAGGACCAGGTGCAGCATGTCTGTGACTTGTTGCGGCTCAAAAGTTTTCGCTGTTGCTGGTGCTGACATTGACATGCCAAATATGAGGCTGCCAACAGTGATTGATAGAGTGCTCTTCTTCAGTGATGTTTTAAAGTTAAACATGTAAATCTCCTTTAATGTTTTTAAAACAGCAGTTGTATTTTTAGTCGTCTTAGGGGAGGGGGAAATCATTTGGTTTCCTCCGGTTTCGATGATCGTTTCAGAACCCAATCAATGCTTTCTATTTTGAAGGTTGATCGACCATGGAAATTCTTCTTAATTAAATTTGGATCTGCGAGAGAATCGATGCTGAAGCGCAGACCATGACAAGCTGAACAAACGGAACGGATCATCTTTTCGTTTGGTTTTAAATTGTCATTTTGATTATGAGTGATGATGAAAACTTCATTCTCATACTCATCTTCAACAGCTATGCGCGGCATGTGGCAGGTGGCGCAGGTTACGCCAGAGCCTTTTGGTAATTCACCTTTTATCTCTTTCTGCCATAGCTCGTGATGAGGTGAGGTTAGATAAGCTTTGCTGTGTTCGTCGTCATGGCAAGAAAGACAAGCTTGAACTTTTGCTTTTTGAACGTTGAATTTGTGGTTTTCTTTCCCAACTGAATGGCATGTATTACAGGTTAGTTCTGTTCCATGTGCTGATTGCTTCATGGGCAAACGTGCCAATTTTGGCCGCATAGGGGAGAGTTTGTTTTCTTTAAATATTTTAAATGGCAGGTTAAATGGGTCTGCTTTTGATTGAAGCATATCTGGCGCTAAACGCATGCCATGTTTGCCAGCAAGGAAGCTTTTGTTTTCTTCTTTATGGCAACTTGCACAAACAGCAATCCCTGGCTTTTTAATCCAAGCTTGTTTGTCTTTATTGGGTTGATGGCACGCTGAGCAATTAACACCGTTTTGGGCGTGAGCATCTTGATGCCAAGTGTCTAATAATTTTTGATTGATGTGCTCTTTGGGAGCGTTTGCCTCTGTTGGTTTTAAAGGATCGCTGCGCTTTAGCCCACCATATTCTTCGCTAAGCTTTTCATAATTTAAGTTATTTATAAGCTGAGTTAATTTCATTTCAGGTTCTTTGGCGTGCTTCTCCAAGAACCGTTCATAAAGGGCACGATTGTCATGATAGTTATGGCAACCAGAACTTGCGCACCCTTCGAAATTTAAATCTTTATGGGTGTGAGGACGGTCTTTACCGACGTCTGCGTGGCATTTGAAGCAAAAATCTTTTGGGAGGGTAACGCCCATGCCCATTGAACTAACGAGTTCTGGTTTATGTTCTGTGTGACAGGTCACGCATTTTTGTGCGTTGAGTTGTTCGAGACGGGCTGCGTTTCTTGGGTCTCTGAATTTTTTTATTGGGTGACTGTCTTTGGCAACTTTGAGTTCGTTTTCATGACAACTTAGGCACGCTTTTTGGATGGTGTCTGCATCGGTAAAGCCGTTGCCATGGCAGGTGTTGCAAGAGAGTTCAATTTGATGATGGCCACTTGTTGTTTTACCTATGAGAAGGTTTGAGCGATCTCCGCCGTAAAACATTGCAGCTGCAAGATATCCACCGACAGAAACTGTACCTATGAGCCAAATTAACCAGAATAGAATATTTTTAGACATCCTCTTTGGCTCCCTTAATAAAAATATACAGTTAGAATATGAAGAGCCAACAATACGGGTAGTGGCCAAAAGGTGATGATGTGAAGCCAGAAGGTTATTCGAGCGGGAGCCTCATTATTTAGTTTCATTCCTTTTTTAAGGAGGCGATGTTCTCCAGCTTTTAAGAGGCCTGTCAGCGCTCCTGTTAGCCCGAGGGCAAGAAAGCTGATCATCAACCAGAAATTTAAATTGTCTCCTAAGTGGAAGCCTGTATGGAGAAATAAAATGATTGCAGCTAACAGTCCGATGAGGATGTGAAAGGCGCGCCAACCTGAATAGGCTCCGAAGGAGAGAAACTTAATGTTTTTTCGCAAAGAAAGTATGGCAGCAATCACCGACAAACCTAGGAGAGTAAAGCCGCTGACTTGTTTGTAATAGCTGTCTGTCCAGATCATATCGATAGTGAAGTCGGGTATGATGCTATCTCTTGAGGGAAGGCCTGGAGCAAGGAGTGTTATGAGTGCTGCGATTAGAGCAAGTGTGGAACCTAAAAGCACGGGTTTTAACCATTCTATAGGTTCATATTTTGGTTTGCCAGCTAGTAGTTCATGGATCAATGGTTTGCAACTACCGCAAACGGTTGAGCAACTTGTTTCTTTCTTTAAGCTTTCAAAGGTGACACAGCCCTGTGACATTGCCTCACCAATTTGCCCTCTCGTGACGCCGGTGCAATTGCAAACTGTGGCAGCGGCTGGCCACTCTGTTACGCTTTGAGGTTTTTTTTGTGAAAAGAGAAAGCCAGATTTTTGGAAGCTCAGTTTTTGCCATGGCCAGATGAATTTACGTTGAACAATTGCATTTTGAAGGACATTGATTTCAGGCCACTCGCCAATGGCCATTGCACCAACAAGGCGATTTTTTTGAAGAATTAAACGGCGATAAATGGATTTGTCTTTATTCTCATAAGTGATGGTGTCTATATCAATTCGCTCTGCTAATTGCTCAACATCGCCCATAGAAAAAACATCTGAGCCGACTACTTTTAATTTTGTTGTTGGCAGAGACCCTGAGTAACTCTCTGTTTCTCCACTGATATTATTAGCAGTGATCGCGGCTTGCTCTAGCCCTGGGCCGACAAGTCCATAAACGTGGCCTTTATATTCAGCGCATTCACCAATTGCATAAATGTCTGGATCAGATGTTTGAAGATATTGATCAACTGAGATTGCGCGGCCAACGGCAAGGCCAGCGTCTCGCGCAATTTCCATATTGGCTCTGATGCCTGTGCAAACAATCAATGTATCACACTCAATTTCTTCGCCATTTGAAAGTGTAATGCTTTCTACTCTGTCTGTTCCGTTGATTTTTTTAACTGATAGACCTGTTTTGACTGTGAGCCCTAGAGCTTCAATTTGAGAGGCCAGGAGAGCACCGGCACCGTCGTCTAATTGACGGGCCATTAATCTTGTTTCGTGTTCAACAACGATGGTTTCAATTTTACGGTTGGCCATACCGCGTGCGGCTTCTAGGCCAAGAAGGCCGCCGCCTATGACGACACATCGCCTTGCTGAGATGCTTCTTGCAACGAGTTTTTCAACATCATCAAAATTACGAAATTTAAAAACATCATCCAGTTCAATGCCAGGAATTGCTGGAATGTGGGCGCGAGATCCGGTTGCAATTATGAGCTTGCTGTAGGGAAAGCGGCGTTCAAATTGTCCGATGACCTCTTTGTTTTCAGTGTCAATACTAACGATTGGATGTGAAGTATATTGCTTTACTTTTGCATCTTTGGGTAAGTTTGGCTCAAGATAAACTTGGCCAACTTGTACATCGCCGGAAAGCAGTGGGGTTAGCTTCACTCTGTTATAAGGCTGCCACCGTTCGGCATTGAATATGATTACCGGAATATTTTTAGCGGATAAACATTCAGCTGCTCTTATGCCAGCAGGACCACCGCCGATAACAATGACCGGATTTTCATCACAACCCGGACTTTTCTGATCACTAGACGTGTTTGTACAATCAGTGTTTAGCTGATTTGTCGGCAACATATGACCCCCTCTGATAAGACTTCCTTTGCAGCTTTGGAAGTTGCTTATTCATTGGTTGCATCAAGCAGCTAAAAAAGAATGGTTGAAATTCTTTGATGCATGTTTGATGCATTTTTAATTTTACAACTTAAAAAGCAAAGGGTGTGCCATTTTGCGATTATCTTATTTTTTACAATAAAAACAATCTATTGCATTGTTTTGTCTAACCCTTGAAAGTGCGGGTGTGCTTGTTTTATATGCCTTGAAAATGGGCACGGATTTTTCTTGTGCCGAAATTTTGAGAATTTTGAATAAATTCAGAACGCTAAATTTTTAAAATAGAGGAGATGAAGTGATACAATTTTTACAGCCTTTTTGTTTGAAAATGTTCTGTTACTTTTAAGTGCAACAATTATTTTTCCAAGACTGCTAATATAGAGATTTTTAGTGACTTTAATAAAAGCACTAACTCTTCTTCGCTGTTCAGATTTTTTTTCAACTTCATTGAGGTGAGTGTAATAAAATTCGCATATTGGGGAATTGTTTGCCCTGACTGTTTCACCTGTTTTTTGTAAGGGGTTAAGATTTTTTCCATTAAGTTTGTCAGTTGATCAAGGCCCGCTTCATAGGCATTTTGAGCATGTACATTCTCTTCTGAAATTATGTCTTCAGCATCAGGCCATTGTTGAATGAGGCGATAGGCTTCAATCACTGCATTTTGAAAAAACACATCAAGCTTGGCTGAGAGGTCTTCGCTTTGTTCCCATTCAATTTTTAAAGTCTCGAATAGCTTTTCATAATATAACTCAATAACCCCTCCGAGTAACTTTTCTTTATTGGCATAGACTTCATAAAGGGTTTGCCTCGAGATTTTAGCCTCTGTGGCGACTTCCCCCATTGTTGTGCGGCGAAAACCATAGCGTAGGAAAAGCCCTGTTGCCGCGCTTAAGATTTGTTCTTCTTTTTGATTCATTTTTACATATTGACAAATTTATTCATTTTGTCAATATGTAGTTTAAAAAATATCTCTTGGTTTTGGAGTTTTCTCTTACTGAGTTTAGTTGCTGCTTTCAAAATATGAGGAGTTCTGCTGTGAAAATTATAGTGAACGGAAAAGAAGCTGAAGTAGATGTTTCTCCAGACATGCCGCTTCTTTGGGTCTTGCGAGATGAGTTAAAAATCACCGGCCCTAAATATGGTTGTGGGATTGCCCAGTGCGGGGCCTGTACGGTCCATGTTGATGGAGTTGCCGTTCGATCATGCCAATTAGCTATTGGTGATTTGGAGGGTGAGGTAATTACTATTGAAGGGTTGGGGACGCCGACTTCTTTACATGTCGTGCAAGAGGCTTGGATAGAACATCAAGTTGCTCAGTGCGGATATTGTCAATCTGGTCAAATCATGCAGGCGGCTTCACTATTAGATGAAAACCCTTCACCTAGCGATGATGATATTGATGAAGCGATGTCTGGTAACCTTTGTCGTTGTGGGACATACCCTCGCATTAAGGCGGCTATAAAAACTGCCTCAAAGCAGCTTAGTGGGGGAGAGTAAGATGGGAAAATTGGGAACAATTACACGGCGGACTTTCCTTGTTGGTTCAGCGGCTCTTGCTGGAGGTGTGGCTTTTGGTTTGTATAAATTAGCAACGCCACATGATAACCCCTTGGAAGAAGGACTTGCTGAGAATGCAGCTACTTTTAATCCGTGGATTTTAATTGATAGTGAAAAGATAACTTTGATTACGCCGCATGGTGACAAGGGGCAGGGTGTTACTTCTATGCAAGCGGCCCTTTTGGCTGAGGAGCTGGATGTTGACTTCGGCCAGTTTGAAACGAGTTTTGGTCAACCAAGCGCCGCTTATTGGAATACTGCCATGGCGGATGAGGGCGTGCCGTTTATGGCGACAGATAAAAGTTTTGCGGCTGATGCGATGCGTGATGTTATGGGCGGTGTGTTGAAGCTAATGGGGATGCAAGGCACTGGTGGTTCTACATCTACGCCAGATAGTTATGAAAAACTGCGCGTTGCCGGTGCTATGGCGAGAGAGACTTTAAAATTAACTGCGAGTAAAAAATTTAAAACACCGATTGATCAGTTAAAAACTGAAGGGGCTGCTGTTATTTTCCCAGGTGGTAAAAGGGTTAAATATACTGAGCTTGCTGGAGATGCTGCAAAAATTGACCCTGTTCAGGATGTCAAGTTGCGCGCGCCTAGTGAGTGGCGATTGGTTGGCAAGCCAATGAAACGGGTGGACATTGTTGAAAAGTCAACAGGTGCTTTAAAATACGGCATCGACCAGGATATGGACGATATGGTTTATGCAACTGTTAAGGTCAATCCGCGGCAAGGGGCGGGCCTTAAAAAATATGATGTTTCTAGAGCTCAAAAAATGACTGGCGTGAAGAAAATTTTGCCCGTGACGAATGGTGTTGCTGTGATTGCGAGCAACACTTGGTATGCCATACAAGCAGTAGAAGAGATTGATTTTGAATGGGAGGCAGCGCCATATCCGGCTGAACAGAAAGATCATTGGACTGAAATTTCTAACTCATTTGTTGACGATAAACTCGATAGTGAGTGGCGCAATGATGGAGATATTGTAAAAGCACTAAGTGTGGGGAAAGTTGTATCTCGTGAGTATCGCTCACCTTATGTTGCTCATGCTCCGCTTGAGCCTTTGAATGTGCTTATCCGGGTGACAGCTGAACAGGTTGAGATTTGGAGTGGGCATCAGATGCCGCGGATGCTTCAGCAGATTGTTGCTAAAGTTACTGGGCATGAGGCTGAGCAAGTTACCTTTCATAACCTCTATATGGGTGGCAGTTTTGGTCATCGGTTAGAAATGGAGCATCTGAAATTAGCAGCCGAAATTGCGAACCAAATGCGCGGGGTGCCGATTAAACTGACTTATAGCCGAGAAGAAGATTTTGCTCATGATTTCCCTCGTCATATTGCAATTGGTCGCGGCAAGGGGGCTGTGAAAGATGGTAAGGTTGAGGCGATTGATCTTGAGATTGCTGCGCCATCTGTCATTAATTCTCAAATGGGCCGTGCTAATTTGAGCATCCCTGGTCCTGATGCTCAAATTGCAGCGGGCGCGTGGAATAATCCTTATGACTTTCCAAATTATCGAATGCGGGCATACAGAGTTGATGAGCTTGCGCCGGTTTCTTCATGGCGTTCTGTAGGTGCTGCAGGTGCTGGGTTTATTTTTGATAGTTTTCTTGATGAACTCATTCATGAAGCTGGTGCTGACCCAATGGCTGAGCGCATTCGGTTAATGGGGCATAGACCTTCTCAGATTGTTTTAGAAACTGTTGCTGAGATGTGTTCTTGGGGCACTAAGCTTGGTGAAAACCAAGGACGGGGTGTTGCTTTTGTTGAAAGTTTTGGGGTGCCTGTTGCTGAAGTGGTTGAGGTGACGAAATTGCCAGATGGGATTAAAATTGAAAAGGTTTGGATTGCTTGCGATGTTGGGCGGATTGTTGACCCGGTGAATTTTGAAAATCTTGTTCAAGGCGGTGTTATCTTTGGTCTTGGTCATGCGATGAATTGTGAAATTACATATTCTGATGGAATGGCGGAGCAATCAAATTATGACAGTCATGATGGTATGCGTATGTCGCAATGCCCTGAGATTTTTGTAAAAGGTTTAGAGAATGGGGAAAAGGTTCGCGGCATTGGTGAACCGCCTGTGCCACCAGCAGCACCTGCTTTAGGGAATGCTATTTTTGCAGCAACCGGTAAGCGGGTTCGTGAAATGCCTTTTAACAAGCACGTTGATTTTGTTTAAAGAGATGGTTGAGAATAAATCTCAACCATCAATGATTTCTTCTAAACGTTCATATTCATTGTCTCTATATTTGTCTATGAGGCTTGTGATTTCGTCTGTGCTGACATCAAGAGACGAGAGGATGATGCTGCCAAGTTGAAGACTTGATTCAGCTGCTTCTGATACAATTGCGGTTGCGCCAACTGTTTCTAAATGCTGAATATGTTTTCTGTCTCGCGCTCTTACATAAATGGGCAAGTCTTGATATTGGGCTCTTAAAGCGGCCACGGTTTTACTCGCAATCGCTTGATTGTCTAGCGTGACAACAACGCTGGTGGCTTTTGATATTCCGGCGGCTTCAAGAACTTTGATTTGACTGGCATCTCCATAATAGACTTGCATTGTTTTGCTACGGCATTTTTTAACGCGATTATGGTCAAGATCGAGGGCGACGTAAGAATAACCTGCATCTGAGACGACCTTTGCAACTGTTTGTCCAACTCTGCCAAATCCTGCGATCAAGATGTGATTGTTAAGGGCTTCGATTTCATCTCCAATCGGTTCTGGTTTTTGGTTTGATTTTTGATCAATGAAATTTGATAGTTCATGCCCCATATAAAACATCAAAGGGGTTAGCAGCATTGTAATAGCTATGACGGCTAGTAAGATTTGTGTGATGTGCGGGGAGATGATGTTTAGTGCCAAGGCCGCACCAAATAGCACGAAGCCAAATTCGCCGCCCTGTGAGAGGGCAAAGCCGGTTCGAATGGAAGTGCTAAGTGGAAGTTGAAAAAGCCTGCAAAGAGCAGTGATGATGACAGTTTTACCAACAAGCAGACTGATAACAATAAGCGTGATGGTGCCTATGTTATTTATGATGAAGAAGACATCAATTAACATGCCGATGGTCATGAAGAAGAGGCCAAGCAATATGCCTCTGAAAGGTTTAATGTCAGCTTCGATTTGATGTTTATATTCCGTTTCAGCCAGGAGAACGCCAGCAAAGAGTGCCCCAAGTTCCATTGAGAGACCAGCCTGTGACATAGCCCAGCCCATTCCAAGCACGATGAGTAGAGTTGTTGAGACAAAGAGTTCTGAATTTCTTGTGGCGGCAATGACGTGAAATAAAGGCCTTAAAAAGAAGCGACCGAATGCAATGATGAGTATGAGTGCGGCACCTCCTTTTAAGGCTGACATACCAAAAGCTTCGAGGAATGACGCTTCACTTGAGCCAAGCAAACTGACGAGTAAGAGCAGTGGAACAACGGCTAAATCTTGAAGAAGCAAAATGGAAAAGGTTGTTAAGCCATAGGGGGTGGCTCGCTCACTTCGCTCTGTGAGAAGTTGTAGTACAAAGGCTGTTGATGAGAGAGCTAAGCCTCCGCCGATGATTGTCGCAGCGTTTAAATTAACACCCAAGCTCCAGGCTATGGCGCCTATTATCAATCCGGTGATTAAAACTTGCGATGAACCAAGACCAAAGACTTTCCATCCGAGAGTTTTTAAGCGGTCTATTGAAAGTTCTAAGCCGATCATGAACAGTAAAAAAACGACGCCGAATTCGGCAAATTTGTGCGCCGCGTCTGTATCTTCAATGAGGCCAAGGCTGTGTGGACCAATGATGAGACCGGCTGTTAGATAGCCAAGGATAGGGCTTAAACTGAGCCGGCGGAAAATAGGAACGGCAATAACGGCGGCTGACAAGAAAATAAGAACTTGAAAAAGATCATTTGAATGGTGCACGCTTTGCTCTCCAACTTCTTATCTTAATTCACTTTCATAATAACAGAGATATAACTTTTCTTAGAGATTTTTTCTTGATGTACATCAAGGGGTTTAGAAGAGCTTCTCTTATTTATGAGATGGTAATTTAATCTGCATTTTGAACTGATAAAAGATTTTGATGTTTGCGCATAGCATTTTGTGCGTCTTTAAGAGTTGTTATGCCTTGAGCTTTTAAAATGGGCAAGAGGTGTAAAAAGACATCTGCTGTAGCAATGGCGTCTCCTAAAGCTGTGTGTCTTTCACTTTCTTCAATGGTGATATTTAACCGCTCTGCTAGGGCATCTAAAGTGTGAGGGACGCTTTGGCCGTAAATGGCTGCTGATAATAAGACAGTGTCTAATACCGGGTGATGGAATTCGCAGCTGGTTTGAGCTTCTTCTCTTTTGAAAAAAGCAAGATCGAAAGGGGCGTTATGGGCAACAAGAATTGCATTGTTACTAAAGGCGTGGAATTTTTTTGTTGCGATTGCAAATTCAGGGGCTTCTTTGACCATGTCGTCATTTATGTGATGGATTTTTGTTGACGCTGGAGGGATTGGCCGCCCGGGATTGACATATGTGTTAAATACCTCACCATTGATGCGCTGACCGTTTAAGAGCCTTACAGCACCGATTTGTATGACATCATCTTCTTTGGTTGAAAGGCCTGTTGTTTCTGTATCAAAGACAACAAAGCAAAGGTCATCTAAATTGCATGAAGCTTGTTGTTTGTTTGCGAGGTGTTCTGAAATATCAAAGTCAAAAACAAGTGGGCGGGGTGCTAGGCCGTGATCTCTGGCGCTTAGAACAATCACGTAGCCTAAGTTATCATCTAATAGCCTGACACTTGCTTCGAAATCGATGGATCTATCTGAGCTAGGCAAGCGTAGGTCTTTGATGGTTCCAGATTTTTCCGCTCTTAATTGTTGTTGAATTTCCTCTAACTTTTCATGGCAAAAATAATCTGTGATCGGTTGGCCAAGGGCGAGGGGATGATAATTTTCAAATGCGCTGGCGGACTGGCCATCGTAAAGGGAGATTTGGTCGTTTTCTCCTACCATTATGACGCCGAGCGGGATTTCAGAGAGGACTTTTGTAAGATGTTGTTTTTCTGTTTCGAGCTGAGAGGTTTTGCGGGCGATTTCTTCAGCTGTTGCATATTTTGCTTCTGATAAGCGTTTTGAAACAGCTGCGGCAGCCGGGGTTAAGTCTCCAAGATAACGCCCTGTTTTCAAATCGACGTCATCAGTTATGTCTGTGTGGGCTCCAACACGTAAATTTGCTGCGATATGCTCAATAGCTTTGGCGATGTTTTCATCAAATAAAAGCCAGATAAAAACGGAAAGACCTAAGATCCCAAACCCAGCTATCAAGCCGACATTTAAAAAGGCTGAGAAAAGTTCAGGGGTAGCTAAGCGCTGATAGCTTATCCATAAGGCAAGCGATATAATTAAAATTGAACCGAGTGCTAATAGAGCAAAAAAGAGTAGAATTCTTAATCTTAAACTAAAGCGTTTTATCATTAGCCCCCCTCACATGCTGTTTTGGTGACAGGATTGTTAAAGCCCGTTTCGTACCATGTTGCCCCTTCAAGACTGCCATCTTCTTTAAAGCGAACACCGTCTGTTAGGTCGGCTCGCTTACCGTTTTCACAATCAAAGATTGAGCGAATGCGGTTGGTTCTTGCCCAACGCCCATAAATAATCATATCCATAATGCGTTGGTTGGGGAATTTCTCATTTGTTCTAATTGACTGTTTGTCGAGGGCGATAAAACGGTCAATATATGGCCAGAGATATGTCCACGGGCGATAGGCCATTTGTTGCTCAACCTTTTGTGCAACCTGGATGCCTTTGGGAAGCGCATTTACCGTGCGTTGATACCAAGTGTATTCATTGAAAATAGTAAAGCTGATCATAGCACCTCCGGCCATAACGGGAATGATCCAGCGGGGTAAGCGTTTGCCAAGAATGAAGTTTATTAGTAACGCAATGCCAGCGCCTGCAAAGCCTATGGCGAAAGTTGCGATGAGTTCTAAAAACATTACAGCTTATCCTTTTATATTTGCTTTTGTTTGTTAACGGGCGCTGTGTCCTGTTATTGATTTTTAAAAGATTGTCTTACTCTATTTTATATCTGTTTATAGCACGCTGCTTATAAAATGCCCCGGCCTTGTGTCGCGGAAGCTTGCATGGTGCGCACAACAACAAATGCGTCTCTTAAGTGACTTCTTTCAAATTCAGAGAGAACAGTTGGGCGCATGAAATTATCTGGTTTTTCGCCCCTTTTGATTTGCTCTGCCTGGTGCTTTAAACGAGTTTCTGCAATAAGGTCATAAGCGTCTAGCAGGTCATGACCACCTGATGTGCTGACAGCACCAGCTGCTCTTGCTTCTAAAAGGCGTGCTCTTGTGTTCACTGGTTTAATTTGTTGCTCTAGTGCGTAAATACGGCCGAGATCAACGATTGGGACAACGCCATTTAGTTTTAAATCAATATGGTTTTTATGTTCGCCAGATTTTAATGTTGCAAAGCCGCGTAAAAGCCCAAGAGGGGGTGTGTGGGTGATTGAGTTTGCCACCATATGAGCTTTAAATATGCTATTACTGGAAGCTTTTTCGAGTGTTTCTTTTTGTAAATCTTGAAATAGGCTTTCTGTTCCACCTATTGGGCGCAGGTCGAACATTACAGAGGCAAGCATTTGAGCTTCTTTATCTGGGGTTGCTATCCAGCTTTCGAAATAAGAGCGCCATACTGATTGAGGTTGCTGCCACCTTTCATTGGTGGCCATCATGTCTCCAGGGCAATAGACGTAACCGCATTCATTTAAACCGTCACATACGAAATGAGCGAGTTTTTTGAAATAGGCTTTATCATCTTCGGTTACGCTGTCGTCTAGTATGAGGCAATTATCTTGATCTGATACGCCGGTTTGTTCTTGGCGCCCTTGAGAGCCGCATGCCAACCAAAGATAGGGAACAGGCGCTGGGCCTAGTTTTTCTTCTGCTAGTTTTAATAGTTTGCGTGTGACTGCATCAGCTATATCGGTTATGAGACGGGTTATAATATCGTGTCTATTGCCTGCGCCGACCAAATTAGCAAGAAGTTGTGGGATGCGGGCTGTGGCTGCGCTAAGTTCGCTGTTGGAATTACTTTGCGCGATTTCGTGAACTAAATTCGCGGAGTTGTCGGCTTGGAACTTTGTAAGATCTGTTTTGGTGACCATACCTAAAAGACTGCCATTTGCAGCGATTGGAATATGGCCGATTTTTTTCTCAATCATTAAATGAAGAATATCAGAGCCGATTGCATTTGGACCTAAGGTGAGGGGATCTCTTGTCATGATTTCACTGATGATGCCATCAGATGATTTCCCTTCAGCAACGATTTTTTTTGAAATATCGCTCAGAGTTACAATGCCCTTTAGTTCATTATTATCCAGGATTACAAGAGATGAAATCCCTTTATCACGCATCAAACGGGCCGCTTCCACAATCTTAGTATTTGGGGGGCATGATTGAAGCGTTGGTGTCATTAAATCTTCAGCTTCAGTGTTGGCCAATGCATTTGGTTCATGAGATTTCAACTGAGTTCGATTGCGGGTGAAAAAGCTTTTAAAAGGGTCGTGAGTTTGAAAAAGATGATCGAATTGATCTTTGGGGATTAAAAGTAGGGTTGTTTCTGTCACAGTTATAGCAGTGGTGGCTGCTATACCATCACGCACTAGGCCGCGTTCACCAAAGCTGTTTTTTTCCCTGAGGGTGGAGATATGCTCACCCGTTTCAATGGTTATTTCAACTGTGCCATCAACAATGATGTAGAGACCATCTAGATGTTGACCCTGTTGGTAAATTGTTTGTCCTTTTTCAAAGCTTAGCGTTTTAATGCGGCTACTGAGCGTTTCTAATGTTTCTTTAGTGAGGGTGTCATAAGGGTGAATTGCGGCTAAAAAGGAAGTTGTGTTCAGGGTAATGGGTGTCATGGAGAGTGCTCCCCGAAATTTATGATTTGGATTTCTTAAAAATAAAAGAGACGTTTTAAGAAGAAGAAAGGCGGGTTTTGAGGCCCGCCTTTCTTTATGTTTTAATGTTCAGCTGTTGCTGCACCAGCACCTTTAGGGATGCGGACACTTTCGACGAGTTCTTTAATTTCGTCTGGTGTATCTTCTGTCATTGTAGAGACAAGATAAGCAGCAGCAAAGTTGAGGATGGCACCAATGGAGCCAATTGCTGTTGACTTAATGCCAAAGAGTGAACCGGCAATTGTATCTGGGAACGAAGCTGTTCCTGGAATGAAGAGCCAACCTTTGTGCAAGAAGATGTAGACGAGTGTAAAGATCAAGCCAGTTAGCATACCTGCAACGGCACCCTTGTTATTGATGCGTTTTGAGAAAATACCCATCATTAACGCTGGGAAGATTGAAGCAGCGGCAATACCAAAGGCGAGGGCCACCGTTTGCGCTGCGAAACCTGGAGGATTAAGTCCAAGATATGTCGCAACAGCAATGGCCACGGCCATTGAGATCCGCGCAGCTAATAGTTCGCCTTTTTCACTGATGTTGGGGTTTATGGACCCTTTAATCAGATCATGACTAACGGCAGATGAAATGGCCAAGAGAAGACCAGCAGCAGTTGAAAGCGCGGCGGCGAGACCACCGGCGGCTACAAGTGCGATGACCCAGCCAGGTAGTGAGGCAATTTCAGGGTTAGCAAGAACGAGGATGTCTCTATTCACTTTTAACTCTGAGCCTTTCCAGCCACGTTCTTCAGCGGTTGCTGCAAAACTCTTTGACTTGTCGTTATACATCTGAATGCGGCCGTCACCGTTTTTATCTTCAAATTTAAGAAGACCTGTGACTTCCCAATTCTTCATCCAATCTGGACGTGCTTCATAAGCAAGAGATTCTTGTGAAGTGCCTTTAGGATAGATTGTGTCGATGATATTCAGACGGGCCATAGCACCAACAGCTGGCGCTGTTAGATAGAGCAACGCGATGAATACAAGTGCCCAACCAGCTGACCAACGTGCATCAGATACTTTTGGTACAGTGAAGAAGCGGATGATCACGTGTGGTAGACCAGCTGTACCGATCATTAGTGAGAATGTGAACAAGACCATGTTAATGACTGATGAAGGATCGCCATTTTGAGCCGTGTATTCTTTAAAGCCTAACTCTGTTACCACTTGATCAAGACGAGTTAACAAAGCTGTTCCAGATTCAACATGGTCACCAAAGAGGCCTAAGGCTGGAATTGGATTGCCTGTTAATTGTAGTGAGATGAAGATCGCTGGAATTGTGTAAGCAGTGATGAGAACACAATATTGAGCAACCTGGGTGTATGTTACACCTTTCATACCACCAAGCACCGCGTAGAAGAACACGACGCCAGCGCCAATCATAAGGCCTAGTGTATTGTTGACTTCAAGGAAACGAGAGAAGGCAACGCCAACACCTGTCATTTGACCAATCACATATGTGACAGATGCAACGATGAGACAGATAACAGCGATGATGCGCGCCGTTGGGCTGTAGAAGCGGTCTCCGATAAATTCTGGCACAGTAAACTTGCCGAATTTACGCAAGTACGGTGCGAGAAGAAGAGCTAGTAGCACGTAACCACCAGTCCAACCCATAAGGAAGGACGAGTTGATGTAACCACCAAAGGCGATGAGGCCAGCCATTGAAATGAATGAGGCAGCAGACATCCAGTCAGCGGCTGTTGCCATACCATTTGTTACAGGGTGAACACCACGGCCAGCAGCGTAGAATTCTGATGTAGAGCCGGCACGGGCCCACACAGCGATGCCGATATAAAGCGCGAAGGTTGCGCCTACGAACAGCAGATTAAGGGTATATTGATCCATCTTTTAGCTCCTATTCTTCATCAACGCCGTGTTCACGGTCGAGTTTATTCATACGCCAGGCGTAGAAAAAGATTAGAAATAGAAATACAAGGATTGAACCTTGTTGAGCAAACCAAAAACCGAGATCGGTTCCGCCGACTTTGATGTCAGCAAGTAATGGGCGTAGCAAAATGCCACAACCAAATGAGACAAAAGCCCATATGATGAGTGAAACTATAATCATACGAACATTTGCTGACCAGTAGGCTTGGTTTTTATCGCCACCGCCTCCGGTCGTGTTGGGTGAGTTTGTATCAGTCATTTCTTCCCCTTTAAGTTTTATGATCTGATGGTCAGTGTGATTTCAACTGACGGTAGACCTTTTTTAGTACTTAAATTAATCTGCTTCGTTAGATTTTGCAGATAGCCCCCCGGTCTAAACGACCTTAGATGATTGAATATCACCCCAGGTGTTTCAGGGGTTTGAGCGCAGTGAGCATAGGCACTTTGTTCCGCTGCGGTTCATCTTGTTTATGCCGTATCACTCTGTAGTAAAAAATCGATTTGAAAAATCAGATATTCACTAAATCGGCACTAACGTTGGGAGTTAAGGGAGTATGTTACCGTTTTGTCGTTTTTTATAGTCGGTAAAAGCCCTTAAATCTCATACGTAAGTTGTAGGATAAGCATAGGGGCATCGCAAGAGTAAATCTATAAAAATGAATATAGGACGTGGTTAAAAATCGATTTTGTGGGAATTTTACAAATGAATTGGGGAGATAAAATTTTCTGTAGTTAATGTTTTTGGTTAACTCTAGGTAGTATGATATGTTTTTGTGGTAAAATGTTATTGGGGTTGCCAAAAACCTTATTTGGTTTGTCTTTGTGCAAATCAATCTATTTGAATTTTGTCTGTTCGCAATTTTTTTAAATTACTTCTTTTCGCCTTTTTATCTAATCGCTTTTTTTTAGATGTGAGTGTTGGTTTGGTTTTAACACGGCGCTTTTGTATTTTGGTTGCCGCTCTTAAAAGACCGAACAAACGTTCACGGGCATCGCGGCGATTTAGTTCTTGTGTGCGGTGGCGGTCTGCGAAGATGATTATGGTGCCTTCTTTGGTGAGACGACTATCAGACAGATTTAAAATTTTGTTGCGGATATAATCTGGAATGCTAGGTGAGTTCTTTACATCGAAGCGAAGTTGAACGGCTGTTGCAACTTTGTTCACATTCTGCCCGCCAGAACCACTGGAGCGGACAAAGCGTTCTATTAATTCATTTTCATCTATCACGATTGAATTGGTGATCTTGACTTTCATTTTTCTCGGGCTTTTAAAGCAGGTTTTGCTGGACGTCTTTTGTCCAGCCAATATGAGTTGTTTTCCCAGCTTCTATAACAGGGCGTTTTATAAGTGTTGGGTTTGTTTCAAGGGTTGTTTCTGTTTGATCATGTAACGCAGCGTTTTGCTCAGCTTCTGATAAGGCGCGCCAGGTGGTTGATCTTTTATTGAGGAGTTTTTCAGTGCCGACTGATTTGAGCCACTCTGGGACTTTGTTTTTAAGATTTGCTTCTGCTCTGATGTCGATAAATTCAAAGTCGATATTATTTTGCTCTAAGGCTTTCATCGCTTTTTTACAGGTATCGCAGTTTTTTAAACCATAGAGATTTAGCTTTGCCATTTTATTTTCATCCGACTTGTTGATCTTAGAGCTTTTGTTTTTTTAAAAGCAAAGCATATGTGCTGCAATCACTAATTTATTTTTTACTCTGTAATTTATAGAGGTCTTCTTTTTTATCGATGTCTATCAGTATATCTGATGAATTGACGGAGATAAGTTTTAATTCATCTTTGTTTTGTTGGATGAGTTCTTTTGCGCCTTTATCTCCATTAAGAGAGGAGAGATTAGAAAAATGTTTTTTGCTGAATAGAACAGGGTGGCCTGGTTGACCTTCATAAGCGGGGCGGAAAATGGTTTTGTTTGATTGGTTGTCTCGTTCTTCTTCGTATGCGTTTGAGAGTTTCGTGAATATTTCTACTTTGATCATCGGCATATCTGCTAAACAGATAAAAACACCTTCGATATTTGATTTGATCAGAGACATGCCACTCGCAATAGAAGTGCTCATACCATCGTTATAAGTTTCATTATGGATTGTTCTTATGTTTTTATGCTGAGTTTCAAAAGGCGAGAGTATTGAGTTGATCGCTTTCGCATGCCCTCCTGTTACAATGATGATCTGCTCAAACTTGCTTTCTATTAAGGGGGCTAAAGTCCAGGCGATGAGTGGTTTGCCATTTATAAGATGGGTGAGCTTTGCTCCATCTTCAAATCGAGATGATTGGCCAGCCGCGAGCAGAATGGCAGTAAATTTTTGTCTATCATCTAGCATATGAAGTCTTTGTTTTGTGCTTCATTCATTATTTCAGAAATAACTGACAAAGCTAATAGGTCTGGGTTTTTAGCAACGGGGATGATGCCAATTGGGCCTTTGATTTTTTTTAAAGCTTCGTTTTTTAAACCAAGAGATTTTAAAGTTTCTAACCTTTGTTCATGAGTTGTGTGGCTTCCCATAGCTCCAATATAAAAAGGTGATTTTTCTACGATGGGTTGATAGTGAGGGAGTTCTTTTTCATGGTCATGAAATAGAAAAACAACTGCAGTGAAATCATCAACAAAACTTGCGGCTATGTTTTTAAGCTCAGTGTCACTCACAGTCTCAAAGCCTTTTGAACGTGCTAGTGATTGGAGGTCTGTTTCTGATGCACAGATTTGAACTTTAATTTTCACATCTCTGGCGAGTGTTGCCATATTGATAACCGTTGGCCCATTTCCTAAAATGAGTAATTGTAACTCGGGGAAATAATTTCGCTGCATGATCATCTTATTTGAAGCGGAGCGTTCGTTCTTGCTTCCTTTTTTTATTTCCTGGATCTCGGACCTGCCTTCAGACATGTTCATAGAAAGAGTGAATGCTTTTCTATCACTGAGGAGCGTTTGCATTTTTTCTAAGTGTTCTTTTGAAAGGGCTTGATCAAAATATAAATCGATCCCACTGCCGCAGGGTAGTTTTAGATCTATATAAGGGGAGCCTTTGCCGAAACGAATGAGTTTGTTTTGTTTTGAACTCATTACCGATTGGGCTTCAAGGATGAGAGCATCATGTAAACAATCAGTTGCGATGTGGCCGACGGCGTCTCCATTTTCGTTAATGGCCATTTGCGCGCCAATTGGGCGGGGAGATGACCCTTGACGATCAACGAGAGTGACTAGAGTGGTTTTTAGTCCTTGTTGTTTCCAATTTAAAAGATGTGGAATGACATTTTCGACAAATGTGTATTTGCTCATGTTTTGCACTCTCCCCAGTGTTTCTGGGGAGAGACTTTTTTGTGTTTCGAGTTGTATTTGTTGTTCTTTAAGCAAAATCAACACCGTTTTCATTCAAAGGCAAGGTTAAAAGAGGTGTGCCTTTGAGAGCCATGATTGCATTTGCTAGCGCTGGGCCAGCTGGAGGAACACCTGGTTCACCAACACCAGTTGGTGCTTCAACTGATGGCGTTATATGAACTTCGATTTTACCAATATCATTTATTCTCAATGGTTCATAATCTGGGAAATTGGCTTGCTCTACTTCGCCTTCAGCTAAGGTGATTTGATTGCGCATGATTGCACCAAGACCAAAACCAATGCCACCTTCCATTTGTGCTTTTATGACATCTGGGTTTACAGCGAGGCCACAATCAACTGCGCAAACAACCCGTTCGATTTTAATATTTCCATCAGTTGAAGAGATCTCAACCACTTCAGCGACATATGTGCTGAAAGATTTATGAGCCGCAATGCCGCGGGCCCAGCCTTTCGGAAGAGGTTTTTCCCAATCGGCTTTTTTGGCTGCTAATTTTATAACACCGGCCAATCTTTTTTGGTCTTTGTTATCTGACTTTAGGTAATTTAAGCGAAATTGAACAGGGTCTTTGCCGGCAGCTTTTGCGGCTAAATCCATAGAGACTTCTTTGACATAAGCTGAATGGGAATGGCCAACAGAACGCCACCAAAGGACAGGTATTTTTGATGTCCAGTCGGTTAGCCCAACTGAAAAACCAGGAATTTCATATTCGGCATCTGCTACGCCTTCAACAGAGGTGTGGTCAACTCCATCTTTCACCAATGCCCCTTCAAAAGGGGTGCCTTTGATGATTGATTGAGTGACGATGTGGTGGTTCCAGGCTGAAATCTCGCCTTTATCTGAAAGGCCGATTTCAACCCGGTGGGCTGCCATTGGGCGGTAATACCCACCTGCTAAATCATCTTCTCTGGTCCAGACCAGTTTCACTGCTTTTTTCCCACCGAAGAGTTTAAAGGCAAAGGCTGCTTCTACTGCATAATCACTTTTTGCGGTTGCTCTTCTGCCGAAGGAGCCGCCAGCATAGTAAGTTTTAATTTTGACTTGCTCTGGTTTCAGGCCGATGATTTTTGCTAAGGTTGGATGAACGATCCCCGGGAATTGACAACCATCATGTAGAGTTATACCACCGTCTGAATGAGGTTCAATAACGCAATTTAAAGGCTCCATTGGAGCATGGGCTAAATAGGGAAGTGTGAATTCAGCTTCAACTTTTTTAGCTGATGTACTTATAGCTTGTTTTGTTTTTTCAAAATCTCCGCCTTTGCGTGTTTGGAAATTAGGTGTTTTTTTCAGAACCTCTAAATGAGCGTCAGCTATTTGTTTGGTTGATCTGTTTTCAGCTTTTGAGTAATCCCACTTGGCTTCAATCACTCGTTTTGCAGAAATGGCTGCCCATGTTGAGCTGGCATAAACAGCAATGCCATCTTTTGAAGGCATTGGTTTTGCATCAATGAAACCTTTGACCCTTTTTGCTTCATCTGTTTGGAAACTAACGAGTGTTCCGCCAAAGCGGGGGCTTCTTAAAATGACCGCATAGACCATATTTGGAACTTTTACATCCATAGCAAACATAGCCGTGCCATCAGTTTTATCGACATTATCTTTGCGAGGCATGTTTGCTTTGCCGATGAGTTTAAACTGATCAGGTGTTTTTAAGTTGGGTTTTTCAGGAAGAGGTAAAGCTGCAGCTTCTTTAATCACTTCTCCGAAATGAGCGGATTTATTGCCTGCTTTGATTAAACCGTTCTCAATGGAAATTTCTTTTGAAGAAATGCTCCATTTTTTGGAAGCTGCTTCTATGAGGAGAGTGCGAACGGCAGCGCCCGCTGTTCTATATTGAATAAAAGAGTTGGCGATTGCAGTTGAGCCGCCAGTACCTTGTGCGCCAAAGGCGAGGTTTTTGTATTTTTCATTATCAGATGGAGCAAACTCAATTTTTATGTTTTCCCAATTAGCATCTAATTCTTCAGCGACAAGTGTGGTGAGGCCTGTTGTTGTGCCTTGCCCCATTTCGAAATGTTTTATGATGACGGTTACGGTGCCATCTGAGGCTATTTTTACAAATGGATTAAAGCTTGTTACATCTAAATTTTCAGCTGCATTAGCGATGGTATGGTTTAGAATGCCGTTTGTGTTGTAGCCAATGAAAAGTGCTGTGCCAGTTGCTGCAACGCCTTTGAGAAGATTTCTTCTGGTAGTTTCTATTGTCATGATTAGGCCTCCAATTTGGTTGCAGCTAGGTGAATGGCTGCTCTGATACGTTGGTAGGTTGCACACCGGCAGGCATTGCCTTGCATGGCTGTGTCTATCTCTTGATCAGTAGGTTTGGGGTTTTTGCTTAATAAGCCGACCGCCGACATAATTTGTCCTGATTGACAATATCCGCATTGAACAACATTTAATTCTCTCCAGGCGTCTTGAACGGCTTTTGAAGTTTTACCCGAAAGTCCTTCAATTGTTGTGATCTTGGATTTCTCAACATCTTGAATATTGGTTTGGCATGAACGAACAGGCTTTCCATTAATGTGCACAGTGCATGCACCGCATGAGGCGACGCCGCATCCAAATTTTGTTCCTGTTAAGTTGAGTTCATCACGAATGACCCAGAGAAGAGGGGTGTCTTCAGCGACATCTACCTTTTTATCTTCTCCGTTGATATTTAAGGTAACTGGCATTGACTTCATGCTCCTTGTGAATATGAAACAGCTTTGAGAGAATTTTTTTTTGATTTTGCCATTTTTATAGGCGAACTGTAGTTTTATATATTTTATAGATCACATAATTGTGTTGATGGTTGGGTAGAGGGTTTACTTTTGCAAGTAACAATAAATTGAGTGATTATCGTTTTAGCATTTTATACGAACGTTGCTTATTTTGGTTTATGTAGTTTCTTTCATTTGTTTTTCAATATTATATCATTAGATTTTAATCTAACAATTCATCAGCACGTACTTTTTCTCTTTCAGCTATTTCGTGAGCTTCAAGAGCACGACCAAAGAGTTGTTTGGTTCGCTCAACGCCTCCTATGACGCCTGGTTCTAATGTGTAGGCGAAAATGGCAGTGTGGCGTTGTTCCTCACCTTTCACGGGGCTGACTTGGTGAAGAGAATATCTGCCTTTAAAAAGTTGAAGGTCACCCACTTCAAGAGATAAATCAGTGACTTGGTTGTGTGGATTGTCGCCATTTAAGAGAATGTTTTTCACTTCGCTTAAATTTTCATTTCCAGGGGTGCGGATACCGGGGCTATATCTGAAATTCCCACCTGCTTCTGGTTTTTTTGTGAGAAGACTTACCGTGAATTCATTTATGTCATAGTGCCATGGATGAGAACATCCAGGATTGAGGACATTGACACATAGGCCGGCGAGTGGGTCTGCTAGTTGATAGAGTTTTTCGTAATTAAAACAGTTTGCCAAAAAACGTGAAAAAAGCTCGTTATTGTAAAGCCTGTGGATGATGTCTGTTTCAGGAATAAGATCCTTTGCTACAAATGCATTTTCTCGCTGCATTGTAATTTTTGCAGGATGGTCTTCTGGCAAATCAGAATTTAAAGGCACGTTGTAGGCGTTGACTGTTTCTTGTTTGTAATAAGCTAATGGGGCGACCAGTTCGCCTTCATTTTCAATTTGGGCGTGCCATTTTGGTTTAATAAAGCCTTTTAAAACAGCGCACCCTTTTTTATTCAGATCACTTTGAAGATTTTTAATGAGGGTTTTATAGTTTTGGCTGTCTTGATTTAGTAGGGGGTAAGTAGAACTGTTTGTAAATTGTTCTAGGAATAAAAGATCGTTTTCTTTCATACTTGCCTCATTTAAGGTAAAAACAGTCAAACTAATCTGTGATTATAACAATCTTATATGTGTAACTTAATTTATCAATAGGGGAGATGAATGAGTAATTCAACAGTTAACACAGCAGGTGAGCGCCAAGAGGGCACTTTTGTATATGAAGAAACTTTACCAAAAGTTCCGTTACCTGAGCTTAGTGTTACAAAAGAAAAATTTATTGAATGGTGTAGCCCGCTCTTAAGTGAAGCCGAATTAAATGAAACAAAAAAAGCGCTTGAGGCATTTACCAATCATGGCGGTTTAGGTGAAAAACTTCATGGTGCATTACAAGAGTTTGATGCGCATAAGGATACGAAAAGTTGGTTGGATGTTTTTTGGCCATCGCGTTATTTAGGCCGCAGAGATCCGATTGCCTTGAATGCGAACTTCTTTTTCCTGTTTCGTCATGAAGAGTTAAATCAGGCTGAGAGAGCTGCGAAAATTGCAGCATCTGCTTTGAATTACAAGCTCCTATTAGATAAAGAAGAAATACCGGTTGCGAAATTAAAAGACACGCCTTTATCTATGGATCAGGTGAAGTATTTATTTTCTGCAACACGTATACCTGGAGACCCTCAAGATACGCTGCGTAGTTTTTACAGTGACGCACAACCAGGGCCATCGACGGCACGGCATATTCTTGTTTTCTCTAGAGCTAAAATTTATGTGCTTGATGTGGTGGCGGAAAATGGGACGCCTCATAGTTATGCTGATATTAAAGCTGGAATGGTTGCTATTTTAGAGGCAAGCGCTGGGGAGCGCGATGAGAAATCTGTTGGTCATTTGACCACGATGCGCCGCGCTGAATGGGCTAAAGCGCGTGAAGTTTTAAAATCTGCATCTTTTCAAAATAAAGATAATCTTGATTTGATTGAAACAGCTCTGTTTTCGATTAACCTCGATGATATTACTCCAGCAAGTGAGCTTGAGGCTTGTGATAATCTTTTGCATGGCGGCTCAGGCAATCGTTGGTATGACACAGCATTGCAATTGATTGTTTTTGAAAATGGCATGGCCGGGATTAATATTGAGCATTGCGGATTAGATGGCACGACCATTCTTAATTTTGTTGAT
Organism: Hyphomicrobiales bacterium; assembly: GCA_017640685.1. GTDB lineage: Bacteria > Pseudomonadota > Alphaproteobacteria > Rhizobiales > HXMU1428-3 > HXMU1428-3. The sequence continues at coordinate 10,844 of JAEPQF010000002.1, read as the reverse complement.
ACGATATTAGACTGTGACCTTGATGGTTTAGATGCTCAAATGGGAGCGGAGACACAAGGAACGCCATCATTTCAAAAGCTAGAATTTAAATTGACGTCAGAGCTTGACGGGATTGTCTCTAAAGCTGCGGAAGATTTTAAAAATTTAAGACAAACGACGATTACGCGCACTTATGACCTTCCTGAGTGGGGGGGGAAACATATTAAATCTTTAGGGATGTCTCCCGATGCGTTTGCACAATGTGCGATGCAGTTGGCGCACTATCGCACCAAAGGGTTTATTGGAGCGACGTATGAATCTATTGCAACGCGGCAATATTGTAGAGGACGGACGGAGGCGATGCGCACTGTGACGCCTGAGGTCTTTAAGTTTGTTGAAACTATTGAAAGCTCGAATGCTTCTCAAGATGAAAAAATCAAAGCCTTTAGAGAGGCCGCCACAAAACATGTTGAGCGTGCGAAACAGTGCCAGCAGGGGCACGCGCCTGAGCAACATTTGTGGGAGCTGCAAAATATTTATAACCGCAATCCTGAATTGTTTGCTGGTGGGTTTATGGGGAAAATTCTTGGTGGTAAACTTTCTAAAGATGATTGTGAAAATGCATTGAAGCTTTTTGAAAGTCCTGGATGGATTAAGATGCGCCAGGATAGTTTGAGTACCAGTTCTGCGCCATCTCCAACGATCCTTTATTTTGGTTTTGGTTCAACTGGGCCTGGGTGCATTGGTGTTGGTTATTTGGTTCGCTCGGATGTGATCAACTGCTATTTGAGTACCGCACAAGGTGAGGAAGAAGCTCTGGAAAGTTTTATCAAGCATTATGATTTGGCTTTAAGAGAACTTTCAAATTTGTTGGAAAGTGAAATTTCTTAAGGCTTGATTTTTAGCTTTTAAAAATATGACAAAATATCTTCAGGGAGAGATGAAAATTCTATCTCTGAAGGTATTGAAAGATAAAGGTGGGCATAATAACTGCCTTTATCTTCCAGGTTTTTTGGATTTATCGACATTTCTCTTAAGCGTCCTAACGTGCTTTCTTTTTCTTCCTTTGACGCAAAGCTCCGCTGTTTAAAAGGGGCTTTTGATTTGTAGGTTTTGTAGCCAACTTGATCTAGCTCTTGTTCGATATTTTTATAACAAATGGTTCGGAGAACAAAGTGCGCCATGATGGGAGCTTTGGGTGTGAGAGAATTTAATAATTCACCTATGGTTTGATGGCTGACATAGCCAATGCATCCTGTTGAGATGATCAAGTCCACATCTTGGATGATTTTTTCTTCTTCTTTAGAGAGTGATCTTTCTTCGAAATTTCCACAAAGTTTATTATTGATTAGGTTGGTTTGTAAGGCATAGTTTAAGGCAGGTTCTGAGACGTCTGCTCCGACTATATTGATATTTTTTTTATTTGGATTGAGCCAAGTTTTATCTTGTTGAGTTAATTCTTTTGAAGACAAGTTTTTAAGCTCAGCAGATTGGTAGCGACAGAGTAGATTAGCGAGTGATTTTGTTGATTTTAATAGAGCGCCGTTTACTCCATATGAACAACCAAGGTCGATGAGTTTGACTGTTTTGGTAGATCTATGTTTTTTGATAAATGAAATTATTTTTTCAAAAATTGGATTTGCTTGATCTGGAATGCTGTAATCTAATTGAGATAAGGCATTATAAAAATGGAGCGGAGTTTCTTGATCATAAATATGATCTAAAATAACTTTGCCAGTCGCATCGAGTTTTGTGGTGTCAAAATTCATTAGACTTAATTGCTATGCCTTTTTGGAGGTCATTTTTGTTAATTGTCAGCACGTTAGTTTATAGAGGTTCTAAGGTCCAGTTTTATTTTTTATTGTCGATTTTTTTACATGAAAGCGCAAATAATAATTGTTTTTGTAGTCTCCTTATTTCGTATTACATCTTTAATTATTGTAATAGCAATGAGAGCTTGTGGGGAATTTGAGGAGAGAGTTTTAAATTATGTCGGATACTTATTGTGCGATTGCTTTTCCTCATCTTGCTTTAAAAGATGTTTCAAGAGCTAGAGCGATCATAATAAATCATTTAATTGATCATGAGATTATAAACTCTGAATTGTCTTATTGTGTGCTTGCTGAAAAGGAGCAGGGGTATGGTCCTGGTAAACAATTTATAAAAGCTACTATTTATGAGGAGGAGCAATTGGATTGTATTAATGGTTCTTATGCTTCTTTTTCAACTGGCCTTGCTGTCAATGGTTTGCAAGTTTTAACTGATCATCAAACTGTTGGGAATGCTTCAGGGGACTGGCTCGGGGTTAATTGTCCTTCTTGTGGAAAGGGGCATTCTTATTCTGGTGGTGTATCTTCAGCTATTGAAGAGTGGTTGGCAAAAACTGGCGCTGGGGAGTGGACTTGTGAGCATTGTCAGTTTTCAGCACCCATCGTTTATTTGGATTTTCAGAATGATATGGTTTTGGGGAATTTAATTTTGAAATTCTGGAATTGGCTTGAAATTTCACCTGACTTTGTGGAACGCCTTTCAGAGCTTATTGGCTCTAAGGCGAAAATTATTTTTTGCAGGCTTTGATTTTTTAAGCGCTGATTGAATGAGGGGCTTGGAATTCTTCAGAACTGTTTTGCAGTTCTCGTTGTGCCATTTCTAGAATGTTTACTGGCTGAGGTTTTGAGAAATAAAAGCCTTGAATTTCATTGCAGCCCGCTGCTTCAAGTTTTTCTAATTGTTCTTTGGTTTCAACGCCTTCAGCTAAGATGTTGAGGTTTAGATTGTTTCCGATAGCAATGATGGCTGAAATAATGGCCATGCTTTCTTCACTTGTTGTGATGTCTCTTGTAAATGATCTGTCAATTTTAATTGTATCAACAGGGAAGCATTTTAAATAGTTGAGCGATGAGTGGGCCACACCGAAATCATCAATTGATAGGTGGAAGCCGAGATCATGTAATTGAGTTAGAACATTTGCTGATTTGTCAGGATCTTCGATTAACCAGCTCTCTGTAATTTCAAGTTCATAATATTGAGGATTTGTTTTTGTTTCCTGAATGAGCTCTTTTATCCACTGAACAAAATTATCATCTGAGAGTTGTCGCCCTGAGATGTTGATGGATATGCGCCCGAAATGGAAACCTTTATGGTTCCAGATTTTTGTTTGATTAAAGACTTCTTTGATAACCCATTTTCCAATTTCAGTGATCATGCCGGTGTCTTCTGCAACGGGAATGAATTGGCCAGGGCTAACTAAGACACCGTCATCCAGCTTCCATCTGATGAGAGCTTCATAGCCAACAATTTCATGGGATTTGGCTTTGTTTTTTGATTGATAGTGAATTTCGAATTGATTTTTTGCCAAAGCTTTGCGTAGCAAATTTGTTAGGGCGAATTGATTTTCTACATTACTGCTATATTCAGGTTTGTAATATTCAAAACAATTTTTTCCCTTTTTCTTTGCTACATAAAGAGCTTGATCAGAATTTTGAATGAGGCTTTGGGCATCATTACTTTCATCGGAAAAAATGGCTATGCCAATGCTGGCTGTGATTACGGTTTCTTCTCCATCCAGCATATAAGGGTGACTAACTAAATCGATGATTTCTTCTGCACGATCGTTTAATATTGCTTCGAGATTATCTTGTTTTTTATTAAAGTTAAAAAGAAGTGTGAACTCATCACCGCCTATACGGGCACAGAAAATTTCATTTGTTGGCAAATATTGTAAACGTTCGCCCATTAATTTCAACAATCTATCTCCGGTTTGATGACCGCGCATATCATTAATGAGTTTGAAACCGTCTAAATCTAATGTCATGAGAGCAAGATCAGTGTTTTGTTTTCTTGCAATAGATATGTTCTCATTTAATTTTTCATTGAAATAATTTCTGTTTGGCAACTCTGTGATTTGATCATATTTTGCAAGACGATTGATCCGCTGTTCGGCATATTTTTGCTCTGAAATGTCAACTGTCATGCTTATATAATGAATGACCTCTTTTGTTTGAGGATCTCTTACAGCTGAGATTGTGCGTTTTTCTGGGTAAATACCACCGTTTTTTTGATGAGACCATATTTCATTTTCCCAGTGATCTTGTTCCGCCAAACGTTTTGAAATTTCACAAATTGAAAAATCTGTTTGATCTTTGGTTGCGAGTTTTGTGACGGGAAGGCCGATAATTTCATCTTCATTCCAGCCTGATATATTAGAGAAAGCTTTGTTTGCTTTTCGAATTTTCCAGTCTGTATCAAGCAACATTATGCCTTCACGACTGTTTTCAAACACGCTTGCAGCTAGTCTTAAATCTTTTTGGCGGTTGATGCGCTCTAACTCTAATGAAATACGATCTGCAAAAAGAGCGAATATAGGGTACATCCATTCGTCTTTTGCCATTGGCTTTGTGTCTAGGATTACAACAAGCCCTAATTCATGGCCGTTTGAGTCGATGATAGAGCTACCAAAATAACTTTGTAATTCCATCTCAGCTAACATGTCATCTTCAGGATATTTTTCAGCTACATCCTCTTGAATTAAGACTTGTTGTTGATTGAGACAATCTTCACAAGGTGTTCCCTTCAAGTCATATGAGATGTTTTCTGTGATTTTTAAATCAGTTGAGACGGCAAGAGAGCGAATTGATGATTTTGTTTCATCTTCAAATACTCCAATAAAAGCGTATTTAACTCCAAAAGCTTTTGAGAGATTTTTTACGCATTCATGGAAAAAATCATCTGTTTCTGAAACGGGGGAAGAGGATGAGGCTAGAGCTGATACAGCTGAATGAATGCGATTGCTAACGAGACGATCTTTTAGCGAACTGGATGTGGTTTCAAATTTTACAATTTGAGGAGTACCCCCTTTTTTGCTCTTTGATTGTTTCACCGCTGTTCCCACTCATATACTCAAAAGATTATTGTTTGGCTTTTATTTTCGTCTCGGTTTTATCTTTCATTTAAAAAAGTTGAGGCAAATCATTTCACTAAGCTGATTGATCATAGCGAAGATTTATTAAAATTAGCTTTATTGCATGGCTTACACCGTTTTTGTTTTGTTACTTGCAATTTTTTAGAACTTGACATTACTTTCTAGTTATATAACATTATAGTTATGGAACAAGTTGGTTATACAAATTCTCCTGCACAATTAGATGTTGTGTTTTCTGCATTGGCTGACCCGACGAGGCGAGAGATTTTATCTCGTCTTGCTGAGGGGGAGCTTTCTGTTAATGAGATTGCTGAGCCTTTTGAAATTAGCCAGCCGGCTATTTCCCGGCATTTGAAAGTTTTAGAACGCGCTGGATTGATTGAACGTAATGTTGCTCAGCAGCAAAGGCCAGCACGATTAAAAGCTGAGACTTTAGTTGTTGCTGTTGATTGGCTTACAGAATTTAAAGAGTTTTGGGGGGCTAGTTTTGACCAACTTGATCATGTCCTAAAAACACTGAATGAGACCAAAAAGGATTAAAAAGTAATGGCTGAGTTGAATAAATATCGCATTGATCGTGTTTTTGCTGCTCCCTTAGACTTGGTTTGGCGAGCTTGGACTGAACCTGAAATTTTAGCTCAGTGGTACGGGCCTGGTGTTGAGACCATTATTCATAAATTTGATTTGAAGCCCGGCGGTGAATGGTTAAACGAAATGAAGTGGGGTGAAAAATCTGACTTAAGTAAGATGGTGTTTCAGGAAGTGGAGCTTCAGAAAAAGTTAGTTTGGATGCATTATTCGACCGATGATGAATGGAATGTTGTTGCAAACCCTATGATGGAAAATTGGCCTAGAGAGATTTTGACAATAGTAGAATTTGAAGCTGATGGGGATCAGACAAATGTGAGTTTGACGTTAGAAGCGGTTAATACAACAGAGGCAGAACTGGCTTGTTTTGCTGAGAAAGCAGCTGGACTTGAAAAAGGTTGGGGCAGTGGCTTTAAAGTTATGGATGAGGTTTTAGCAAATTTATTAAATAGCTAAAAATATTTAGAGTTCTTGTTTCACTCGACTTTGGTTACTTTTTTATTGCCGGGCAAAATTTTTTGCCCGGCTTTTTTGAACCTTTCTTTCCCCATTGCGACAAATAGAAGATCTTACATTTAGTTGGGCTTAGTTTTGAATTTGGGGAAAGAAAAATGAAAAAAGAAAAATGGTCAATTTCTGGGGTTTTATCCTTAAAAATATTTGATTTGATTGCTTCTGTTGCTGCATTGGTTGCAGTTTATGCTTATTTTTCTGAAGCTCCAGACAGACAATTAAACCGTTTGGCTACGAGCGCCTTAGCGAAAGAAATGCTATTTGTGCGCCTTGATCGAAGCCGCAATCAAGGGCGATCTAAGTTTGAAGTTGCTGAAAGTTTTCATACATTAAGGGAATTAGGTGTTCAAACAAGTTCTATTGATCTTAGTAATTTGTCTTTTTACAGATTGGTCGTTCGGCCTTTTGATACTTTAAGAGGGGAGAATGTAAAAATCTATCAGTGTAAATATCAAGAGTCCCCAGGTGGTGTTTTGGGATCGATTTATTTGCATCTGAAAATGGGTGAATTGTTGAATTGTGAACTCGATGGTGCTCACATATTTGCCGGCGATAATCGGAAAGATGTTGAGGATAAAAAGCAGTTTAGATTTGCTTTTGGGGTTATTGCGAATTCTCGTATCACTTGTGGTTATCAGAGCAAGTTACGTTTTGAGAATGTTATGCTTTATAATGTTCGTTTTCAGAATTGTGAGAAAAACCAAATTTCTATTAATGGATCTTCTTTAAGTGGGGTTGATTTGAGTGCGATGAAGGGGCTGGAGTTTGCTAATTCTTGCGTTAGTCAATCTGTGACACTTCCTGGCGATATTGTAGTTAAACGTTGCGACGATAAAATTTTTACACGTGTTTTAAATGCTATGAGATGAGGCTTAAAGTAACATTTTAAGCCAGTAGTTTTAATTAATTAAAGGCGTCTAAATAGTTTGTTGGTCTGTAGCGCACTCTATATTTACGTTTTGACTTTTTGCGTTTAACAGATTTGCCTAGGTTGTATTTTTTATATTTTGATTTCTTATAGCTGGCATATTTTTTTCTGTATTTCTTTTTGTATTTTTTAGTGCGTTTGTATTTTTTGTAATTCGCTTTTCTTGATTTTTTGTATTTTGATTTTTTCTTGAGGCTTAGTTTATGTGCTTTAATCGCTTTAAGTGGTTCACTGATTTCGATTTTTATTTCACTATTGATGCTAGCGGTTAAAACTGGTTCGGGATTGTTTTTCGCTTCATCTTCAGTGGAGATAAAGTCAATGGGGGGCAGGTAGGATGGTCTTGCTTTTAGTTCGACTTTTGGAAATTTTAAAGGGATTTGACCAATTGATGCCAGGTAGATAATTGGTTGGCCATTGTGCTTGTTGTTAAAATTGGTATTTATAAATTTTGAATATTTTTCAGCAGCTGTTTCTTCTTTCTTTTTATAAAGGGCGCTGAATGTTTTGTTTTCAGAAAAGATGCTTTCTTCTGCAGCATGGATTGATTTTTCAGGAAGGGAGCTTTTTGTTTCTGTCGAGTTAATGGCTTGGAATGTCAGCAGCGTGACACTCACTGTGGCTATACTGAGAAACCGTAATAACATTGACACCTCCCGAGATATCTTCATTGTTAAAACCAATTTGCTCGTGTAGAAAAAAACGAATTAAAACTTAGATTGCTTTGAATTTTGAAAAGGCTTTAGTCTCTTAAAAGAGAGTATCTTAAACAAGTATTCTTAACTTTTATGGTCTCGAAAAAGATTTTGCTTTTCTGTTTTTTCAACTTATCAGCTCTGATGTATAAGTGGTCAGTTCTGAGTGAAACACCATCCAATCATGTTTGTTAAAATCTGCTTTTTACTTCACTAGCTTTAATCCTATCATAATTTTTTGTTGGGCTGAAGGGGCTCTGTGGATATTATTGAAAAAAATGTATGAAATTTCTGTAACTTAGGTGATTAATGTTTGGGCAAATTCGAAATTTTTGAAAATTTTTTTGAATTTTAGCCTTTTTGAATTTGCCCTAGGGTTGATCGTTTCAATTTTTTGCTTTGGGTTCTATCAAACGGATAGTTCCGATCATTTTTGAATTTTGGATTTAAGAGAGTTTTTAATGAGTGCCACGACTTTGAAGATTAACCTAAAGCGGATTGAAGAAAACTATAAGTATTTTGTTGAAGCCTCGCAAAAATCTGCATCTTCAGAAATTGCTGGGGTTGTTAAAGCGGATGCTTATGGACTTGGCTGTGAACCTGTTGCAATGGCTCTTTCAAAAGCTGGATGTGAAACTTTTTTTGTAGCACATGGTTTTGAGGGAGGTGATCTTCGTGGCTTCTTACCGCAAGCAAAAATTTATGTATTTCACGGAGCTCTTCCTGGTGAAGAGGAGGTGTTTCAGGAAAAGTGTCTTATTCCAGTTGTACATTCTTTTTCCTCGCTTGAACGATGGCAAAAATTTGCAAAGCAAAGTGGTTATGGTGATGTTGCCTTACAGGTTGACACGGGTATGAACCGACTTGGCTTTAGACCCGATGAGTTTTTACGATTGTGTGCTGATGAAAGATTAGTTGATGGTTTAACGCTTCAGTTGATCATGTCTCATTTGGCTTGTGGTGATGAGGTTGGAAATAAAAAGAATAAAGATCAGCTTGATTTGTTTAATGAGCTGATGAAAAAACGATCGCCAGCGCTTATGGGTGCGTCTTTATCTCTGGCAAATTCTGCTGGAACGCTGCTAGGGCCTGAGTATCATTTTGATGTTTGCCGTGTTGGTATTGGGCTTTATGGTGGTAACCCTTTTTCGAACCAATCAAACCCTTGTTTGCCTGTCGTGACAGTTGAGACTCCGATTTTACAAATCTCTGAAATTGAAACTGGTGATAGTGTGAGTTATGGTGCTTGCTGGACAGCTTCAAGGCCAAGCCGTATTGCAACGATTGGGGTTGGTTATGCGGACGGTTATTTGCGCTCGTTAGGTGGTAAAGGGAAAATGGCTATTACTGGTCATTTGGTGCCAATTGTTGGCCGCGTGACTATGGACCTTATTATGATCGATATAACAGATTTACCTAGAGACTTAGTTGATGTTGGTTCGCTAGTGGAAGTAATGGGCGAGACAATTTTGATTGACGAAATTGCTGATCGAGCTGGGACTATAGGGTATGAAATTCTTACGTCTCTCGGCCAGAGGTATAAGCGAGATTATATTTCAACAAGCTGAAATCGGTTTGGAAGATTTTTTATTCAGCGGGCTGGTGTTGTTTTGTAAATTTTCTATAGAGAAATTCTTTTGGTGCGAGCTTTGACTCTCGTTCTGCTATTTCTAGTAATTCTTTATGATATGATGATTTTGAGCAAGCTGGGTCTGTGTTTGTTGCATCGCCAGTAAACATAAAGGCTTGGCACCGGCAGCCGCCAAAATCAACTTCTTTAAATTCACAAGATTTGCAAGGCTCTGGTAGATAATCTGTGCCGCGATATTTATTAAAGGAAGAGGAATGCAACCAGATGTCTCGTAGGTGACGATCTTTCACATTTTCAAATTCTAAGCCTTTTATAGAAGCTGCCGCATGACAAGGGAGAACTTTACCTGTTGGAGAGATTGTCATAAAGGAACTTCCCCAGCCGCCCATGCATGGTTTTGGGCGGACTGCATAATAGTCAGGTACCACAAAGTCGATAGACATAACACCTTTTAGGCGTTCTCTGGCTTCATCGACGATGTCTGCGTTTCTATAAACTTGCTCTTTTGTTGGAATGAGGGTGTGGCGGTTTTCAAAGGCCCAACCATAATATTGAATGTGAGCAACTTCTAGCCGTTCTGCCCCTAATTTTAAGGCAAACTCTATGATTTCTTCAAGGTATTCGACGTTATGCCGGTGCATAGGTGAGTTCACTGTTAAAGGTAGATCTAGCTCTTTTACCCATTCTGCTAGTTGAATTTTCTTTGAATAGCCTCCTTTAAAGCCAGCGATTTTATCTGCTAATTGAGCGTCAACATGTTGAACTGAGAGTTGGACGTGATCGAGGCCAAGGTCTTTCAGGCCAGTTAACCTTTCTTTAGAGAGGAGAACGCCTGCCGTGATGAGGTTTGTATAAATACCTGCGTCTACTGCAGCTTTTAGAATTTCTTCTAAATCTTTTCTAACTGTTGGTTCCCCGCCTGAGAGGTGAGTTTGTAAGATGCCGAGTTCTCCGGCTTCCTTGAATACACGAGCCCACTCTTCTGTTGAGAGTTCACCGCTTGCGCGCTCTAGTTCAGTTGGGTTGGAGCAATAAGGACATTGAAGTGGGCAGCGATGAGTGAGTTCCGCTAAAAGTCCCATTGGGGCAACGGCACAAAGATCTGCACTATTATTATCGCCAGCTTCAATCATGATGTTAAAAATCCTTTATCCGCTAAGTCCTGCAACATGTTTGTGATGTCTTTTTCAATCACATCTGCAGGTGCGTTATAAATTTCTGCTAGGTGATTAGAAATATCTCCTACCGTTTTTTCTCCATCACAAAGGTTCAAAACTTCAACAGCGATTGGGTCTGGTGTTAAGATCCGCTCTGGTGCTAACATGATCCACCGGTCGCGCCCCTTGTCATGACGTAATTTTACAAACCTTGGCAGAGCCGGGGTTGTATTTGTTTCAACGATTAAGCGCTCTCTTGTCATTTTTATTTTTCGCTTTGTTTGAGTTTTGTTCTCACTGCCATATGGCGCTAATTTGCATCTTCTTCCCTAAATGCTCCTGGGGGAATGAGTGCTGGAGAATAGTAAGCTAAATAAAGTGCGTCGAGTTGAGACCATAGCACATTGCATTTAAATGTAAGGGCATCCAGCGCATCCTTCTGTAGCGCAGCTGTTGTTGCATATTCTAAAAC
>JAEPQF010000029.1:15320-33944 GCA_017640685.1 Hyphomicrobiales bacterium | reverse complement strand
GATCATGCTCTAAAGAAGGAGCAGATGAATTAGCTTTTGCATTTTCCTCAATCAAAAAGAGAGGTGCTGGGCTGTAAAGGTGAGCTGTTCGATCAAGTAATGCGACTTTAATATATATAGCACCCGCAGTTGCCTCGCCGCGCCGTGTTAGCATAGCACTCGCCCCACCATTGTTAACCTGGCGAATAAAAGCAGAAACCCACATATGAGAATGAAGCCGCATAGAAAATACCCAATCAAAGAGTGGTTTTTAAAGGCCCACTATAAGAAAAACAAAATTAATTTGCGATAAGAAAGGTCTTTTGTTTGTGGGTAACATTATATGAGAGGTGGTTTAGCGAAGAAAGGAGCTCAGCCCATTTCTGGCTGAGGGGCGTGGCGAAGCACAAGCGCGGTTGCTTCGTGGTGGTTTCTAGTGGGAAACAGAAGCCATATTAAAAAATTGGCGGATGCTTAGTGGGCATCTGAAGCCACATTAAAAAAGGCGGTTGCTGGTGGGCAACCTGAAGCGCCACTAAAAAGCGCGGTTGCTGGTGGGCAACCTGAAGCGCGACTAAAAAAGTATAGCCGTGAGAGAAAATAAGATTAGCTTTTACTGCGCTAAACTTGCGAGTAAAAGAGGACGCCCACGCGCTTTATTAATAGCGTCAATGAGTTTGCCTGAAATACGACCAGTAACATTCATTCTTTGGTCGCGCTCAAAGCTACGAATTCTTTTGCGTGTTAAAGGTCCAATCACTCCATCAGCTGAACCCGTATTGTACCCAAGCTTCGTCAAGGCTTTTTGTAAAGCAGAGACAAGCTCTTGAGAATTTTTAGCGAGAATTTTTGCACTGGTCGAGCGCTCAGGCCGGCGTTTACTACCTCGAATAACTTCTAAAATTTCTGCGTCAGCAATACCAGTTTGCACAAGGCCTCGATCAAATTCATAAGCCATAATCGCAGCTCTCGTCGTTGGGCCGGCAATTCCATCTGCGCTACCAGGGTGGTAGCCAAGGGTTAGCAAACCATCTTGAATTAAGGCAACAATGTTTTTTGTCTCAGAGTTTTGAGGGACATCACTTGTCTCTTCATCGCCAACAAGGTTTTTTAGCATATCGCTGATTGTCTTGGGTTTTCTTTTTTCCACTTGTTGTTTAGAGCGTGGTTTTAAAGCAGGTTGTTTTTTTGAAACAGAGGCAACATGCTCTACATCTTTCGTTTCAGGTTTTTCCACCTGAACGGTTACTTTGGAGTGATATTTTTTATCTGAATGCTGAGAAATACGACCATCTTGCATGAAAAGCGCGTTCACTGAAATCGCGCTAAAAAGCACTAAGAAGCTTAAAACAACAAGTCTGGCATATACTGGTTTCATCTTAACTATCAATTACTGTTCACTAAAATAAAGGCACGCGCCTTTTACGTAAAAGGCAATTCGATAAAGAAAATACAAGCCCTAATCAATAGTATTAAATATGAAGGTAAAGAGCACGTTAATGTAATGAGAAAAAACTGAACGATAAAGGTAAGGCAAGATTAAGGAATTGAATTAAAAAGATAAAAATAGAATTTTAAAATTTAAAACTTTAGGTTTGTCCATTAGCAGATTTCTTTAAAGTTTCTAATTTTTCTTGAAACGGAATGATGCTGGCCTCTTGATTGACAGTCTTTTGAACGATTTCTCTTGGTGCATTTTCATTCAGTCGTGTCTCTAATGGTAATTCAATACGAGCGGTTGTTCCTATGCCAAGTGTGCTTTCAATCGTTAAGTTGCCACCATGTAATTGCGCTAAACCTTTCACAACAGAAAGCCCAAGTCCAACACCTTCATGCTGGCGTTTATATGAATTATCTGCTTGAACAAATGGGTTGCATAATTTTGGCAAATCATCCTTGGAAATACCAATTCCCTGATCGATAACTTCAATTGTTGTGGTCTCTTCATTGATTGTGCCACGAACAAGAATTTTAGTGTCTGCGGGGCTAAATTTTATGGCGTTTGATAAGAGGTTGATCAGCATTTGCTTAACAGCTCGGCTATCGGCAACTATATCTTGTGCCTTAATGTCGAATTCTTTGATGATCCTGACTGAGGCTTCGTTCGCTTCAGGTTCCATCATATCACAGCAAGTATGAATGAGGTCATTAAGCTCAAAAGACTCAGGAGTAATAGAAAATTTACCAACTTCAATCTTGGACATATCCAAAATATTATTCACAATACTTAAAAGATGCTCGCCCGCTTCATTAATGAGACGGGAATAATCGGTATATTTATCATTGCCGAGTTTTCCATAAAGCTCCATATTCAATACATCTGAAAACCCAATGATGGCATTTAAAGGCGTGCGTAATTCATGGCTCATATTGGCAAGGAACCTCGTTTTAGCAATATTGGCCGTTTCGGCTTCATCCCGTGCTTTGAGAAGAGTGAGTTCTTGGGTTTTATTTTCTGAGATATCACGAGTGACAGCAATAATGTGATAATCACCATCACTTGCAGGGCCCACTTTTTTACATCTCATTTCAAGCCAAATATAATGGGGTGGCTCTGTGTTTGAGTGTGTTGCCCGCCGCACTCTGAACTCAGCACTAACGGTATTTTCTGAATTTCTACAATTTGAAAGAGCTGTCATATAAATGGGACGGTCAGAAATATGAATTTTATCAAGTAGCCCCCCCTCAAGCAGGCTATCAGTTTCAGTGTTAAACAACTGTTCAGCAACGGGCGAAACAAAGGTAACCATACCTTTTTTGTCATGAACACTTATCATATCTGTTGAATTATCAGCCATTAAACGGTATTTTTGCTCACTCTCACGAATTGAGTTTTCAGATTCTTCGTGTGCTTTTTGAACTGTCATGGCTATGGCACTGCCATAGGTGCATGCGGAAAAAAGCCCAAACAGCAAAAGAGCTTCCTGGCTAAAGCCAAAATCGCGTCCAGCTATAAAAAGTCCAGATGAACTGCCAATAAAAAGGCCTAAAAGGGCCATTGCAGCCACAAAAGAGGCGATAAATATGACTTTTCGTTGCCCCGATAACGCAGCTTCCAGCGGTACGATCACCATCCAGGCGATTAAAAATGAGTTAATTCCTCCAGAAAGAGCAGCGCCAACAGTCACAAAAATTGTGAGGTTTATGGCTGAAATCATATGAGCAATCGCCAAATTACCTGTTCGGCAGAGATAATAAACAGTTGCTAGTGGTGAGAGAAACCAAAGCAAGACCAATGTATCTAATAAACCAGGTACACCAGTGCGATAAATGTAAAAAGGATAAAGCGCAAGCGCAATGAGGCCGCCCATAAGATGCGATTGTATAAATGATTTATGGCGGTGCAGAGACAAAGCATTAGCATGAGCTGAAGGGTGATAATATCCTTCAACTTTTGCAGAGGTCAACTCTCCGATCTCATGATACCACTTATTTAACTTGCTCAACATTGAGATTTAAATTCGCACCTTTAAAAACAATTACATAAGCTGATTATGAGCATTTCTGATTAATGAAAGATAAAATTTTAATAAAATAATTTAGGGGGCGAAAAGCTTCGTTTTTGGGAAAAAGTAAAGAGTAGTAAAAATAAGAAAATATAAGGAAAAGCATAGCTTTAATTTAAATAAAATTTATGTAAAATTTTAATTGAGAGTAGTTTTTTTATGTCTTCAAAATTAGATTAAAATTTTAGTGGATTTATAATATAAATACATTCAATTGCGACTTAAATTTACATCTAATTTGCCCTCCACTTTTGATCATTTATTTGAAGTTCTTTGCTAATGTTCTTTTCATCGAACAAAACAATTCAGCAGGGAATAATAAATGTTTTTAATTCGCACTTTCTTTTGGGTCTCTTTAGTCATTCTGTTGGTACCAATAGGTCACGATAATTCAGCTAATGTTGTGGGGGCAACAAAACATGCATTTCGTGATATGAGCCAATTCTGTAATCGCAATGTTGATATCTGTAATATCAGTCAAGAAGCATGGCACACAATCAAATACAAAGCCGAATATGGGTATAATATCGTCGTAGCTGTTGCGAAAGATATGAAAGAAAATACCCAAAAAGAATATAAGCCAACATACAAAACACAATCAGAAGACTGGCGCACAGGTAGTTTGAAAGAACAGCCAAATAAAACAAAAGAAAAAACAAAAATTGAAAGCCAAAACACCCTTAGCGCAGCTGATATGGAGCCAGAATGGAGAGTGGCGTCTAAGTGAACTACGTTATTGAATGATATAACTAAAATTGGATAGCAGGAAAAGTCCAAAATCATAAAAGTTACCTACCGCCACCCTGACGCCCCCCCTAAATGACAGGGTGACGCAACCAAGGCACGCACGAAGATAGATATCCCTGCCCTTGTCTTATCTTATGTGCGTGCCTTCCCTTTTTTCTAAATCTTTGTAAAAGAAACACGTCTCCCCATTTCTTCTCCCAAAAATAAAAAACAAAAATGGACAGCCTTAAAATTTCATGCAGTATGCAAGTTGAAATATCTCATAAAAACATCAATTGAGAGACCTTATGAACTTAGAACAAATAATTTCTGACTTTGAATATATTGAAGAATGGGAAGATCGCTATCGTTATGTCATTGATTTAGGTAGCCAATTAGAACCTTACCCAGAAGAATTAAAAACACCGGCAACCAAGGTACAAGGGTGTGTAAGTCAGGTATGGCTAACATCAAATATAAAAGAAGAAGAAAATATCATTCATCTTTCGGGCGACAGTGACGCTCATATCGTAAGAGGTCTTATGGCAATTGTTTTTGCTATTTTCTCTGATAAGTCACCGGAAGAAGTTTTAAAAATTGATGTTCAATCGATCTTTAAAACTTTGGGTTTAAACGAGCATATTTCACCACAGCGCTCAAATGGCCTAAACGCTATGGTGAAGAGAATTCAATCAGATGCTGAAACTGCTATAAATTAAGACATTACTAACCATAGTCCGAAGAATAAAATTATTGCCCATCAATTGTTGGGCGATAACCTTCCTCGCCCCAATGATGTATAGGGCCTGATTTTTTGAAAATTGCTTTTGGTGTTGAGATAAAACCGTAATGTCTGGCAAGGCGGGTTAATGCAATACCAAGAATGACTTTGCCGGATCGTTTCGGCCAACCATTTCGTTTCTCAGCATCTTCAAGCCCACGCTGCTCACAGCAAATATCAATAAGAATACCAGATAATTCAGGCCCAACGGCATCAAGTGCCTTCATGTAATTTTGTTTGGCTGAAAGAGCCGCTTCACTTAATGTAAGTTCTTTTAAATTATTTTTATTATGTTTCGATAGCGAGGATGCAAGCCGGTCCCAGTTTTGAGTAATTTGTGAGGGCATCAAAGCTTTCTCATATGAAGCACGTAAACGCTCACCGGATGCAAATTGGTGCTTATCAATTAAAGGTGCCCATTTTTATTTTTTCTTTTATGGAGCCAGGTTAATGGGCTTTCATGATGGTCTATAACAACGTGTTTCTCAACGCCATCTTTTAAAAGAGTTTCCTGTTGGCGATCTTGGTGTTGCCCCAAAATCTCTCCCCCGTTTAACATGATGCGACGAATGAGCATGCGGCCAGCTGAACTTAAAGGAGCAGAGATCTCTTTTTCTTCTAATATGCCCTGACTGAAAAGCTCTTTTATAACTTCATCTGTGACTGAATATTGCGGATAAAATGATTTGGTTTTGTTTTGCTTGCAAAGAAACCATTGCCGTGAATTAGCACTTTCCTTACGTACAAAATAAAGACGGTTATTCAATTTTTGTAATAATTTAGTCGTTGATATGGAAGGAAGGGGTGTTTTATCAATCATGTGAGCTTACCCATTCCATTCATTAAAATGGTTAATTAGAGACAAGATCGAATGTTCCATCAAATCCAGGGACCAATCAATCTCTGGGTCTTCTCGTTTATCTTCAATTAACTGGCAGGCATGTGAAACAGTCGTGCGGTCCCGGCCAAAAAAACAACCAATATCAGTATAGGAATGACCACACGTGATATGGGTTAAATACATGGCAATCTGGCGGGCAAAAGCAACAGAAGCTTTTCCTCTACCGGGGCTAAAAATTTGATCTTTAGATATTTTAAAAATTGAGGAAACCACTGCCCCAACCACTTCACTATTATTTTGAATAACTGTTTGGCCGGCTGGTTGGTGTGGCGCGGTAAAAATATCCGCATGATTATGGGTTTTATAATTTTCTAAAAAAGTAATTGTCATTGTTCTCTCCACATGAACAAGTATAGGTATATATTCCTAAGTCAAGGATAGGAGATATTTGGTCCTTCGGGGATAAGTTGGTGAGAAAAAAGAAATTAATGGTTTATTTTAACCAATTCTATCCCCACGCACTCATGTGCGGATAAATACTCAATAAGAAAAAACAAACTATAAGCTGAGCTTCAACTCTAGTGAAAAGCTTTAGTTCTACAAACTGCTTTTGCTAAGAATTCAATGAGAAAAGTAGGCTGAGAGATTATTTTATTTTAAAAACAAAATTAGGAAAAACACATCGAAAAAAAGACCATCAAGACTTCGGCTTACGTAAGAGCAATTGACCTGCCAAGTTTAATCCCATTATGGCCAAAACAGATCGAAGATTACTCTGAAGAGGGAACAAAAAAAATAATTAAGCATCTAAATTATGCAGTGAGGCAAGAGCGTATACGAGGTCAAAAAGGACATTGGTCATATGATCTAAACAAACACAAAACGCTGTTGGAAGCTTTAAAACATGAAACACTGCAACTCATTAAAACGAAATCTAAAACAGTTAAAAAGAGTTATCCACAGGGTGGGAAGCTGAAAAAATAACAAAAATAATAGAACAATTTATATCAACCATGAATTGAATATGAAGAAGAGATGTATGTAAAAATAGTTCTTATATACCAAGGAAGTACAGCGTCACTTAACTGACAAAACCATGTTTATAAAGAGAAAAAAATGATATAAAAATGGCCTCTTTAATAAGGAAAATTGTTAGATTAAACAAAAAAAAACTACTTGAGGTTGTGTTTTCTTTGTCCGATAGTTACGCCTTGGGGGCGCTTTTAAGGGCTAACTGAAAAGAAAAATGAAAATATTTTTATTCAAGTACGACCTCTAGCGAGCATTTTCTCATGCAATATCCCCTTTTCCACTGAGCCCTTGTTTCCACTGGGCCCTTGTTTCGACTGAGTATGACGGAAACATCTGTTCAATTTTTGGGGGATAAAAATGGCATATACATTTTCGCAAGAAGAACTAAATCAAATTAATCAAGCATTTATAAATGCTGAAAATTCAGCATCAGATGCAACTGCTGGAAAGTTTGCTAGCGTCTATGCAGTTATTAGTGACATTCTAACCGTTGAAGGAACAAATTCAAACCGGCCAGTAGATGGTCTAGAAGAAAATGTTTGGATTTGGATAAGTGGTGCTCAAGAAATTAATACAGGTAAAGGCTATTTTGCTGATTTCATTCGCGGTTACACGCGCGCTCAATATGAGCAAAGATATCACAGACAGCTTTCTGATGAAGATTTAAATATTGCCTCAAACAACATCGCAAGAAATTTCATTAATGATATTCTCCAAGGTACAACCCCTTCTATTGAAGAATTAGGCATTATTGATGCAGCTCCAGTTGCTGGCGATATTTTCAATCAAGTTTTCAATCAAAATTACACGCCCTGGTCAGGCACATTGTTATTTCCATTTTTGGGCGTAGATTCCTATTATAAAGACTGGCTTCTGACAGAAGGTACAGTCGGAGATTTTAAACCGATTGCTGGCACATATGATTTAATCTCCACTGCTGCAACGGCAATCCCCTTAGCATCAAACCCAGTAGAAATAGCCGTAAATCTTCTCAGTACATTTGGCTTTTCAGGCACCGTCAATGCTTATCTAAATACGACTGCGCTCGCTAATCAAACAGATACATTCATCAATCAAGTGTACCAACTTGATAAATATGGTTTCGATTTAGAAATAGGCTCTGACATTTTCGGTGTTGGCAGTAAATCAGCAAACTATATTATCGGTACTGTAGGCTCTGATACGTATAACAAGGATCCTAATGTTAATTTAGCAGTTAACGGTACTGGGGATAAGGACGTTATTAATGCAGGGATAGGTGATGACTTTATTTTTGCCGGTAGTGGTGACGACCTAATTGATGGAGGGGAAGGTAACGACACAATCGACGCTGGTGATGGAAATAACCTGATTGTCTCTGGCGAAGGAGCCGATAAAATTATTGTAGGCCAGGGTGAGCATGTCATTTTGGATGGTTCGTCTGAAGATCGTCTTTACATTCGTGGTAGTCAACTTGGAATTCAACAAATAGACGGAGCTGATCGTTTATTCCCGCTACTTGGCGGGGTGTCTTCTTTTATTTCTTATGCTGACTTTAACGGTCAAAATTTAATCCCGATGAAATCTATTTTGATAGCGATGGTGATGGCAATGTTGAATATTGGTTTACATCCACCTTGCAAAATATTTTTTCGTCAGGTGGAAATGGCGCGGCTGTAGGGCCAGGACAAGATATATTCGCAGATCTCAACCTTGACAGTTTCGCTTTGGTTTATGAAATGAACGGATCTGATCTGGAAATAAAATTATTTTTAGGAGAAGAAATTGAGTCTCCATTTTTCTTTCCTATTGATTTTGCTTTCGACCATTCTGGAATTTTCACGCAACTGAAATCCCAAATATTCAAATTACATTAACAGATTTTCAATCAGGTCATTTCGGCTTGCAATTGAGCGACACTCGAGAATTAGGCTCTGTGTTGATAGATAATGATGGGACTGCAAATGGCACGGCCGTTTCCCAGCACAATAGCACAGTTTCCTATATCACAAATAACGGTAATCTTAACGAAACTCTCGGTCAGCAAGTCGCCAAAAGCCCTGTCTCGGAAACTCTGGGCGGGCAACCAATTGAAATTATAATCAAAACCGGTGGTTTTGATGAGCAATATGTCGGTGATGAAACAGACGAAAATATTGATGGTCAAGGCGGTGATGATGTCATAGACGGTGCTGGCGGTGATGATCAAATCGAAGGTGGCTTTGGGGACGATATTTTAAGTGGTGGTGAGGGTAATGATAGCCTAAGCGGTGGCGCTGAAAATGACACTCTAAGTGGTGGCCAAGGAGCCGACAATCTAAATGGTGGTTCTGGACAAGATGTAGCCGATTATTCAGGCTCAAGCAGTGGCGTATCTATCGATTTCAATTTAGGAACCGGTTCGGGCGGTGATGCAGAGGGCGATCAATTAGAAGAAATTGAAGGGGTGATAGGTTCATTATTTAATGATAGTTTCAGCGGTAGTGCCACCAATGAAAGCTTCTTTGGCCAAGCCGGTAACGATATCATTCTAGGACTTGGAGGAGATGATATTCTAGATGGTGGTGAGGGTGCTGATACATTAGATGGTGGTGATGGTCTTGATATCGCATCTTATCAATCTTCAATCGAAGCTGTCATGGTTGATCTCATTAATCAATTTGCAAGTGGAGGTTTTGCTAACGGAGATGTCATTTCAAATGTTGAAGGTGTCATCGGTTCTAATTTTTCTGACACAATTATTGGCAATGATTTAGATAACATTTTAAGAGGTGGTGACGGAGATGACGTCATCTTTGGAGGTGATGGAAATGACCTCATCGAAGGCGGAGAAGGTATTGACACCCTAGATGGTGGCGCTGGAATAGATACTCTTGATTATAGCTCGTCGACTACAGGTGTGCTGCTTGATTTATCAACGCAAAATTCATCTCAATCTTTGTTCAGTACACAAGCCGCAACAGCACCACAAGATCAGTTTGAGAATTTTGAAAATGCCACAGGGTCTATACATGATGATCAGTTAATTGGTGATGCCGGTGATAATGTTTTATCTGGCCTTGAGGGAAATGATGAATTTATTGCAACAGCAGGGGCTGACACAATTCTTGGTGGCTTTGGCTCTGATACTTTGAGTTTTGTTAACTCTCTTGAAGGGGTGCAGGTTGATCTTTCAACTTCGACTTACTCAGGTGGTCTCGCTGATAATTTAGAAGCCATTTCAATTGAAAATCTTGTGGGAACAGATTTCAATGATCAGCTCTTCGGTAGTGCGATTGAAAACAACTTAAAAGGCGGCGCTGGGGACGATATTTTAAGAGGTGGAGCATTTGATGACATCTTGGATGGAGGCGCCGGTTCAAATGATACAGCAATCTATGAGGGGAATAGGGCCGATTACTCAATTTCTCAAAATTCACCTGGTCGTTATAAAATCACTGATTTAAGAACAGATGGAGATGAGGGAACCGACATCATTGAAAATATTGAGTTCCTTCAATTTGCTGATGGAACAATTGAAGTAACCACTATCGCATTAGATAATGCGAGCCCTGACTTAGCCGATGACCAGTTAGCTCCAACCAATGAAGATGAAGTGGTTATTATCGATCCAAATATCTTGTTGGCAAATGACCAAGAATTTGATGGAGAAACGATTACCATCACAAATATTTTCAATGTGAAAAACGGATCGGCTGTTATTCTCCCATCAGGCGAGATTGAATTCACCCCTGATTTAAATTTCAATGGCACAACTAGCTTTGAATATGAGGCTAGTGATGGTACTTCAATTCCTTCAACCGCTAAAGTTACACTCGAAATTACACCAGTGGCAGATGCCCCAGTTGCAAGAGTTGATGAGAATATTGTTATCTATACGAATGAGCCAAGGCTAATAACAAAAGAGGAGTTATTGGCAAATGACATCAATGTCGATGGCACACCACTAGAGATCATATCAGTCACATCGACCTCAGCCGGAACCACAGAATTAACACCAGAAGGCGATATTTTATTCACACCTACAGCGACGGCTGGTACCACAACTTTCTTTAATTATAAAGTGAGTAATGATGGTGGCCAAACATCTGTTTTCGGTTTGATTGTTGCGAGCATTCAAGAGCGAATTCCATTAACAGCTGAAGATGATGCATTTGAAGGCAATGAGTACCAACCTCTAACCATTAACTTCGCTGATCTATTCGACAATGATGTTAATCAAGGAACGGGTTCCTTAAATATTAAAGAAATCAACAATGTCACCAACGGCACAGTGACAATAGGTCAAAACCAAGACTTGATTTTCACGCCAGATCAAGGCTTTAGCGGAATGGCCTCTTTTAGCTACATTGCTGAAAATGGAGAGGGCGGGGAAGACACAGCAACAGTAACGATCAATGTTATTGCAGACCCTCAAAATACAATACCGGTTGCAAATGATGATGTTGGCATAGAGACAGAAGAAGATCAGGCACTTTTAATTCAAGCATCAGAATTATTAAATAACGATACTGATGAAGACAATGATCCTCTACAAA
The DNA here is from genome assembly GCA_017640685.1 of Hyphomicrobiales bacterium. Taxonomy (GTDB): domain Bacteria; phylum Pseudomonadota; class Alphaproteobacteria; order Rhizobiales; family HXMU1428-3; genus HXMU1428-3. The sequence continues at coordinate 22,562 of JAEPQF010000029.1, read as the reverse complement.
TCATCTCTGTTTCCAATGCTACAAATGGAACAGTGGAACTAACGACAGAAGGCAATGTCCGTTTCACACCAAACTTGAATTATTCAGGTCCGGCAAGTTTTTCATACACAATTTCTGACGGTCAAGGTAGAGAGGCAACAGCAAATGTGTCTCTAGGCATCACGCCAGTCAATGACGCCCCAACAAATCTTGAAATCACTAATTTAGTAATTGAAGAAAATAGCCTTGGCGGAACAGTTGTTGGCGAACTTTCAATTTCAGATCCCGATCAAGGTGACACAATAACTTACGCCATTGAAAATAGCGAAGTGGACAACTTGTTTGAAATTGATGGTAATCAGGTGATCGTCAAAGAAGGCGCAGTTTTAGATTTTGAAACACAAGAGACCTATGACCTAACCATATCGGCAACGGATCAAGGGGGGCTAAGTGTTCAAAATAATTTCACCATACAATTAACAGATGTGCTTGAAGACACAATCATTACTGGCACTGAAGGAAATGATACGTTAACAGGCACGAGTGAAGATAATCAAATAGCAGGTCTTGGTGGTGATGACACACTTATTGGTGCAGGTGGCAATGACTTGCTAATCGGTGGAGCCGGGCGAGATGTGCTGAATGGTGGTGAGGGCATAGACACTGCCGACTATTCTGCCTCCGGGGCAAAAGTAATCATATCCCTTACCACCTTTGGTTTTAGACCATATGGCGTCGGCTTTGGGGGCGATGCAAGAGGCGATAAATTATACGATATTGAAAATGTTGTCGGTTCGGCCTTTAACGATGTTCTAATTGGCAACAGTGAGAACAACAGCTTTGAAGGAAATGGAGGCAATGATTATCTGGTTGGTGGTAGCGGCCAAGATAGCTTCATCTTTAAAGAAGGAGATGGCAGAGACACAGTCCTAGACTTCAATACTAGTAATTCCGATATGGATAAAATTATTATCGAAATGGATGGTATTGACAGTTTTGATGATCTCTCAGGTTTGATCTCGTCAGTTGGTTTCTTCAATTCTTCAACCCGAATTGAATTTGCATCTGGAGATCGCCTCACCTTGCTTGGTGTAAGAAACCACGAACTAACAGAAGACCATTTTGAGTTTCTTTAATCAGGCAAACAACTTCGCATTAAATCAATCAATGCATGGTTTTAAAACCTAATACTCAACCTTTAAGAAATATAACCCGTGGGCCGGAGCAACCGGCCCACATGCTGCTCGGTCTTTTGCATCAATAGCAAATTGAATACCAGATACAGGCCATTTTCCCATACCAACTTCAGCTAATGAGCCAACCATTGAGCGAACTTGATTATGCATAAAACTACGCGCTGAACATTCAATAATCACTTTCTCTCCCTCTCGCAAAACAGAGACGGTATCAATTGTTTTTAGAGGGCTCTTCGCCTGGCAATGAGTTGAGCGAAATGTCGTAAAGTCATGATAACCGACAAAACTTTGAGCAGCTTCGTTCATTAATTCATGATTCAAAGGGCGCGGAACCTGCCATGCATATGCTCGGTCTATTGTTAAACGCGCACGGCGGTTCACAATGACATATCTATAATGCCGCCTTATGGCCGAAAAGCGAGCATCAAATTCATCATCGACAACTTCTGCTTTTGTAATGGCTATGGGGGCTGGCCTTAAATGGTAATTTAATCCATCACGGATTTTGCTTAAATTCCATTCTTTAGAAAGGTCAATATGTGCCACTTGACCAAGCGCATGAACGCCAGCGTCCGTCCGGCCAGAACCTTTGGGAACAAACTCTTCCCCAGTAAGGTTTTTGAGGGCAGTGCTCAGTACTTCTTGTACTGAAAGACCATTATCCTGAATTTGCCAGCCGACATAAGGCGTGCCATCATATTCAATTGTTATTTTATAGCGAAACATAAAGTCAAAACTGTCTTAATCGATGAGCGAAAAAAGAAAACCAGACCCTAACTGAAGACAAAAAGAAATGCCATAAGGATTTAAGACTTAAATTAAAATTAAAAAGTCAAAGGCTATCATTTAAAGGCAATTCAAGAGGGGTATATCTTTTTTATTGAATCTAAGCGTTGGTGTTTTTTTAGATTAGAAATCATCATAGAGCTTTTTATTAAAACTGAGGGAAGAAAAATTATGGAATGGGTAATCACAGCTATATCAGAAGATCGCGCTGGTATTGTTGAGGAAATAGCTGGCGTCATCACTAAGCATGATGGAAACTGGGTGAAAAGTTCGATGTCTCGTTTAAGTGGACAATTTGCCGGAATTGTCCAATTTACCACCAGTCAATCAACCAACGAAAAAGATTTAAAAACAGAACTAGCAGGTTTGGCTGAAAAAGGCATAACTATTAATTTAGTTGAAACAAGAGGCCAAGAAGAACCAGCCGGGCAAAAAGCACTTATCGAATTAACCGGTATTGATCATAAAGGTATTGTCGCAGAAATCACACACTTGTTGGCAGAAAAGAACGTGACAATTGAAGAGCTTGAAACAGATATTTTCACAGCAAGCATGGCTGGTGAGCCCATGTTCCTGGCCAAGGCTGAAATTAGGTTGCCTGAGGGGCTGACATTCACTGAATTAAGAGAAGCAACTGAAGCGATAGCTGAAGATATTATGGTTGATATTAATCTTCAAATGGATAAAGCTGAATAGGGCGTTTGCTCAAAAGAGGAATGCTCATTGGTTGGCGAGTATTACTATAATAATCTTATATTACAGAGGGACGTAAAATGAGACCATCAGCTCCATCATTCGTAACTTTCATCATTTCATTTATCTTAGCTGCACTAGTCATAGCTTCAAAATATTTCGGCGTGCAAATTCCTGTGCTAACAGACATTGTTCGTGGCAATTATTTTGAAGTGCTACTTGTTGCCTATGTTCTGCTGCTATTAGGCGTTATCTTCCGCCGTATGTAACAGCAGATTTCCAAAGCAAATAAATCTACGGCCTGTTGCAAAAAACTTGCAAGCGGGCCGTTTGTTTTTGAGGTTGTTCTATTGAGTAAGTCGCCGGGTCATATTCGGCAGCGCTATAGGGCTAGCCTTTATAACTTTACCCCCCATTTCAACCCACCCATCAGTTCCTCTCGGATACCAATAGACGGAGCGATAGCCATATTCAAGCGCGCGTTTGGCCGCGTTCCAGCTCATCCAACATTTCTCTTGGCAGTAAAATAAAAGTGGTTTTGTAAAGTCATTTTTCGTCAAGCGTTTTAAGTGCTGTTGAAAATAATTCGTCATTTCAGGAGGCAAAGCACCATAACCGACATTCGCCAACCAATGACTACCCTCAATATTCTTTCTAACCTTTTCACGCCAAATCATTGACTTTGGTAAGTTTGGGGGCTTGGGAATGTAAGGCATAACATCAATAAAAATTGTCTTACCCTGAAGGTATATTTCCTTAGCCCTCCTGCTATTAACAACAATAGCTCCTTTTAAAGTCGTCGGAACTGGCCCGCGATATTTATCCATCCGGTAACCAGCAGGTTCAAGAGGCGGTTCATCAGGAAAGCGAGGGATAGTCACATCTTGTTGTGCGATCAGTCGATTCTCTGGCAGAGGGTTTGCTCCTGTGAGGATGTTGTTTTTACTAAAACTACCCTTTGCATAAATCACATCGTATGGAGGAAAATCACTGAATGTTTTTATATAAGCAGTCTCTTTTTTCATTTGTAAAAAACAACACCCCCACCAGGAGAAATCAAAGCGCGGTTGCTGGTGGGCAACCGAAGTGCCACTAAAAATCTGCGGTTGCTGGTGGGCAACCAAAGCGCTATGCAACGATACGTTATGTGAAAAAAAGCTCAAAAAAAATATCAGGCAAGCCAAATAGAAACGGCCACTCTGAGGGGAAATTTTTTGTATAGCTCTCTTCATAACATAACTATAGGTATCACCACCCTCATGAGATAATAGAAAAACATTAGCCTTTAAGAAGCTATGGTGATTAAGAAATGAGTTGCAAAACTTACAATATGTTAAGTCGATATATTCTCTGTTTATGATGTGTTCTAAAATATGAAGTTGTCAGCAGAACGGGGAAGGGCAATGATTGTCACTATAATGAATACAAAGAGATTTATACCATGAAGAAGGTGGTCGATAATGAGAAATAAATCGATTGCATCTCTAAAGTTTGGTTTAATAGCTGCAATATTGACCATCTATTTCACGTCTTGCTTGAATTCTCCAAACGGAGTTTTTTTCCTCCATAAAGCGCTTGCAAAAGAACCAATCACGTGTCCTAAATCAGATCTTTCGGGCGTTAAAATCACCAAAGTCGCTGATAATATTTATGTGCGCAAAGGTTTAAATGAAATTTTCACAAAAAGCAATTTAGCCGCGATCGCAACGATTAGTTTCGTCGTTGGTAAAACGTCAGTTGCTGTAATTGATACAGGAGGAAGTTATTGTGACGGCGCTCGGTTTCTAAAAGCCTTAAGAAAATTCACCAAGAAACCAATTAGTCACGTGATCAATACGCACACTCACCCAGACCATGTCTTTGGTAACGCCGCTTTTGAAAAAGAGGTCCCTATTTTTGTGGGGCATCATAATTTGAAACGAGCCATGGCTGATAGAGGAAAATTATACTTAGATAACCTCACTCGCATCATGGGAAAAGATCAGTTGGTGGGTACAAAAATTATTCCTCCAACCATGTTGGTTAAAGAGAAAGCCACGATTGATTTAGGTGGAAAAAAACTTGAGTTGCAAGCTTTCGGCACAGCGCATACGGATCATGATTTAACAGTCTTCGACCCAGAACAAAAGGTCATCTGGACGGGGGATTTATTATTTTCAGAGCACACGCCCGTAGTTGATGGAAGCATCTTAGGTTGGCTAAAGCAGTTAAAAATACTCTCTAAAATTCCAGCAAAATTTGTTGTTCCAGGCCACGGCGGTCCTCTTTTAAAATGGCCAGAAGCTCTAGAACCCCAAAAGCAATATTTAGAAAAATTAACGGCAGATCTTCGTAAGATTATTGAAGAAGGCGGAACGATGAGAGAGGCTCAAAACAAAGCCGCAGTTTCAGAAAAAAACAAATGGAAACTCTTTGAAGAATTCAACGCAAGAAATGCCTCAACATCATTTAAAGAGCTTGAGTGGGAGTAAGTTCAGGTAAAACAATGAATTAACTAGTCATAGGCAAATTGCATGAAGCGATTTGCAGGGACAAATATTTATACATGCTCCATCATTGATATACTGACCAATAGGTAGAATCAAGAAATCGACAATCATGATGATTTGGGTCGTAAAACCATTTCTTAAGAGGTTCTTTAAATATAAGAAAATTGGTGACAATTACTAAATCCAAAAGTCATCACGCCCCTATATGAAAGTGAGATACAAAATGAAAAAACTTGGATTTCTAGCATCGATCATCACTTTATTGGCATTGAATATCGCCTTGATTAATGATCTGGTTGCAAAAGAACTGACAGAAGTTGGAGCCGAAATAAATCAAGAAATGTGGGCTGATCTCAAGTCTGATTTGTACGATAATAGAGAAATCAAGAAGACCCCAAACTGGTTGACAATGGACGCCCCCTACAGAGCACATGATGCAGCTCTTGTTCCCATAACTATAAAAGCAAACCTTCCAAGTGGCGTGCAGTCGACTAAGAAAAAGTTCCTCAGAAAACTAACATTAATCATTGATAATAACCCTGTCCCAGTTGCTGCAAAAATCGAGCTCTCCCCAAAACTTGGTCCTCTGCATATGGAAACAAGAATAAGAGTGAATCAATATAGCCATGTGCGGGCTATTGTGGAGACCAATGAAGGCGAATTGTTTATGGTCGCAAAATATGTGAAAGCAGCTGGCGGGTGCTCAGCACCTGCAATGAAAGACATTGACGCAACCTTAGCCTCAATTGGTAAGATGAAGCTAAGGCAATTCACGCCCAAACCTGAAGGAGAATTAGCTGCAAAACAAAAACAGATGAGTGAGAGAATACGTGAAATTCAAGTGATGGTCCGTCATCCAAATTATTCAGGCATGCAAATGAACCAAGTCACTGGTTATTACATTCCAGCTCATTTTGTTGATGATATGGAAATCAGGTTAAATGATGATCCATTGATTAAATTGGAAGGAGCAATCTCGTTAAGTGAAGATCCCATGCTACGGTTTCGCTTTTTATCAAATAATGAAAAACAGAAAGTTGAATTTTCAGTGAAGGATACAAAAGATCAAACTTTCAAAAAACAATGGCAATTAAAGCCTTTGATGAAAGCTGGGTCTTAGATCCCTGTCTTAATAAGTCGTAGTAAAAAATTTATGCGACACGTGAACTAATCAAAGCGGGGTTAATTTTACGCTTCTCAATGGGAGATGAGCAAATTTTATTTTCTATAATATCGCTTAACGGCACAGGCTTGCCAAAAAGGTAACCTTGACCAAAATGACAACCAGCCGCTTGTATGAGTAATAACTGTTCGTTAGTCTCAATCCCCTCAGCTGTAATCATAATATCTAACGCGCGCCCAAGACCGATGATGGTTGTGATAATTGCACGAGCACGTTCTTCATTTTGAATAGATGCCACAAAAGAACGGTCGATTTTAATTTTATCAAATTCAAATTCAGAAATATAACTAAGACTTGAATAACCAGTTCCAAAGTCATCCATGGCAATGTTCACACCAAGTTTTTTCAAATCTTCGAGCATGACCAAGGCCGCATCAGTATCAGACATCAAGGTCGATTCTGTAATTTCAATTTCCAAACGGTCTGCCGATAAACCAGTATCCGATAGTGCTTTTGCAACCATGCTAGGAACATCTTGATGCTCAAATTGAACGGTTGAAAGGTTAACCGCAACTTTTTCACCATTCTCCCAGGTCAAAGCTTCCTTGCAGGCTCTGCGCAAAACATATTCACCTACTTCAACAATCATTTTCGTTTCTTCAAGAACGGGAATAAAATCAGCAGGAGATATCATACCCTTTTCAGGGTGATTCCAGCGAAGTAAAGCTTCATAACCAATAATTTTTGCATTGCTAAGTTCAACTTGGGGTTGGTAATAGAGCTCAAATTCTTCTTCTTTAAGCGCTCTAACCAGACTTTTTTCAAGCTCTCTGCGCTTTTGCAATGCTTGGTCCATTGTGGGTTCGAAAAAGCGGTAACTGTTGCCACCATCATCCTTAGCGCGATGCAGGGCAAGTTTCGCATTTTTTAAAATCGTCTCAGCTTTCTGTTCTTTATCTTTTCCAAAAGCAATGCC
>JAEPQF010000029.1:0-15310 GCA_017640685.1 Hyphomicrobiales bacterium | reverse complement strand
TACTCCCAGTGCAAGATATTTCTTCTTGTTGGTGCGGGAAGGGGAGAGCAATTTGATTGAGGAACAAGCGAGCTAATTCTGCAGCTTCATCTGGTGCAGAAACATCCGGTAAAATAACAGCAAACTCATCACCAGACATCCGAGAAAGGGTTGCTCTCGGTGGTTTCCCTTCCTGAAGCCGTTCTGCAATCTCAACGAGATATTGGTCACCAGCTTCGTGTCCAATGATTTCATTAATTTGATTGAAATCATCAATATCTAATGAAAAAACGGCAATGTTTCTATCATCGGTATCAGAGCATACATCGATTGTGTGTTTCAAAATATTGTTAAAGGTTAGTCGATTGGGTAACTCTGTCAGGTGGTCGTTAAGGGCAAGAAAACTTATTTTTTCCTGAGCCTGTGTTTTTTCTTTAAAACGAAGCCAGCCCAAATACATCACAAGTAGAATAACAGGCAAACCAGCGAATGTGGTGAAATAAACAGCACTTGAAACAGCATGCGCCACTTTAGTTCCTGCAGTTGTCTGTTTAGCTTCTAGTAAAACAACACCCAAGACTTTTCCATCCCTTTTTAATGGGATAAAATGTTGAGTGTGTGTAGTTTTATCGTTTTCCCTAAACGCATATACACTTTTGCCTTTATTAAAAACACTTTGCACAGACGTTAATGCGCGGTAAGACCTTGTAAATTTTGTAAGATCAAAACCAGGCTTAAAAGCTTTTTGAGGAAGGAATACAGTGCCATTAGGTAGATAAACGGCAAAACTTTCTAAAGCATTTAAATGATTGTGCTTATCAATATGGGTATCAAAAAATTGTTTTAACTTAGGCGCACCAAGCAAGGGCTTGGCTGTGAATTTTCTAAAAGTTTTGGGATCAAAAATTGAATTTTGTCCTATTGATAAATTAGAGGCGTAATTATCACTATGTTTCCTAACACCCACTGTGAACGAGCGTGTTCTTCTATTTGAAGCTTCTAATATGTTATCTGGGAAAAATTCACCGCGAATTTTGTCTGCAACAGATTTGGATAAAGTGTGAGCGTCTTGAATAATTAGACGATCAACAAACACATCATGTATCGACGTGATTGTATACAACGTGATGATGAAAACAGATGCAATCACAGCAACCGTTATTTTGTCCAATTGATGAGTAAATGTTTTTAACATTTCTGATATTCGCTCAAATAATAATCACCGCCCAATTCTTTGGACATATCAGTTGTACATCAAGGGGATTAACAAATTGGTACTGGCGAGTGTTGAATGATTTTATAGTTAAAAAATCACTAAAGTAGGGAGGTTTAGAGGGAGACTTGAAAATCTGATGATGGAAATTTATTTATATAAAACAGTGTGTTTCCCCCAAATTTTCCACAGATCATAACACCCCATGGATCTAAGCTTATGAAAGAGATAAAGTGTGTTTTTATCTGAAAGAATGATAAGAAAATTCATCAGTGCAAATATGAAACAAATCACTGAAAACATTAAATTTTATAATGGAGTTACAAAAATTGCGCTTTCCGCCGCATTTTCTAGATGAAATTCGAGCAAGACTGAGTGTGAGCCAAGTGGTATCACGCTCTGTTAAATTGCGCAGGCAAGGCCGTGAGTTCACAGGCCTATCTCCATTTAAGCAGGAAAAAACACCTTCTTTCACCGTGAATGATCAAAAAGGCTTTTATCATTGTTTCGCAACAGGCGAACATGGAGATATTTTTACATTTCTGATCAAAACACAAGGCTTAAGCTTTCCTGAAGCCGTTGAACAATTGGCCAATGAAGCCGGTGTCCCCATGCCAGTTTCATCACCAGAAGCAATCGTTAAAGCTGAACAAAATGATAGGTTAAGAGAAATAACCGAACTCTCAGCCCAATTTTATCAAGATGCTCTCAATGCACCTGTTGCCGAGCATGCAAGAAACTATTTAATCAATAGAGGGCTATCCCGTGAGTTCGTCACTAAGTTTCGTCTAGGTTATGCGCCAAATTCAAAAAATGCCTTAAAACAACATCTTCAACAAGCCGGGTTTACCGAAAAAGAAATCATTCTTTCCGGCATGGCCATCGGTGGAAATGACATTCCGGTCCCCTATGACCGTTTTCGTGATCGGATCATGTTTCCAATAGCTGATTTAAAACAAAGAGTTATTGCCTTTGGCGGGCGTGCTTTAGATCCTGGTCAACCAGCAAAATATTTAAACTCACCAGAAACTCCGCTCTTTCATAAAGGTCATCAAGTTTACAATGGCGCTAGTGCGCGAAAAGCTGCTTATGATAAAAAATCTGTCATTGTGACTGAAGGATATATGGATGTTATAGCGATGAGCAGTGCTGGCTTTGACAACACAGTGGCTCCCTTGGGCACAGCTTTAACAATTGAACAAATTCAATTATTGTGGCGCATGGCATCCGAGCCAATTCTTTGTTTCGATGGTGACCAAGCCGGTAAAAAAGCAGCGTTTCGAGCTGTAGAAACGGTTCTTCCTCAGTTGAAACCAGGATTTTCCCTGAAATTTGCGTTTTTGCCAGATGGTCTGGACCCTGATGATTATATTAAAAATCATGGCACTGAAGAAATGAGACTAATTTTGGAAGCTGCTAAACCTTTATCCGAGGTTCTTTGGCAGAAAGAATTTTCAGCAGGCACTTGGGATACCCCAGAAAGAAGAGCTGCTTTAGAACAAAATTTGATCTCTTTAATCAACGGTGTTGAAGATCAAACTGTAAAAAGCCATTACTTGAGGGAAATAAAGTCACGTCTTTGGCGGGCATTTCAAAAAAATGGCAATAGCAAATCAAATAACAGCCCAAATTGGCAAAAAACTCAGAAAGCCTCTGCAAAACAATTTTCAAGAAAATTTGGGGCCAACATACGGCAACCAGCAACGAGTTCTTTGTTATCTAGTCCACTCATGAAAGGGCCAGAAAAGCAAAATCTTTCTCATGAGGCTGAAATACTTGATCTTATCATCACTCACCCTTGGTTATTAGAAACTGAAGATGAGCTGTTTTCTAGCTTTAAATTTACAACAGAAGACGCAAAAACATTAAGAGATGCTTTGTTGGAAGTCCAATTCATCGAAAATCCACAGAATTCTCTTGACAGCGCAGCCGTTCAGTCCCATTTAGAAAAGTTAGAACTACACTCACTGGCCGCCCAGATGCAACGCAAAGTCACCCAAACCGGGGCTAAATCTGCCGAACCAAATGCGAACTCAAATGAAGTTCTCAGAAAATGGCATGAACTAATGGTGCTACATCATAAGGCTGAGGAGCTAGAACGGGAACTTGATGCCGCTGAAAGCGCATACAGGCAAGAGGATAATCAGCAAAACTTTGAACGTTTGGAATCTCTTAGAAAAGCTTTAACGCAAAGCATGAATGAGGTTCTATAACTGGCTTTTCGAGCACTTTTACACCTTCATTGATAATTTAATTTACCAAAAGAGTTGGTTCGTTAATCTTTTCTAGCCGAATCATTCTTTAAATTATCTAGAATGTAGTTGTAAGGCCTTAAATTTCATGGATAAATGACTGCTTTTCAGAAAAACCGAGAGTTAGGTCTTAATATGAAATTAAGCTCTCATTAAAATGCGTTAATAAAACAGAGATGTTTAGTTGAAAATCCTCACAGGCGCACCAGATATATATAATAACTATGGTCTAACGTCGAAATGACGTTTCTATCCTGGGTTGTTAGGCAAAGTTTCAGGTTTAAGTTTAGCTTAGCCGATTTATTGACTGTGTTTTTCATTGATTTTGAAAAGCAGCCAATAATTAAAGAATAGATTGTAACAGGCCTCATTTGCTTAAATGGGGCATCAATTGTGTTTCGGAGCACGTACATGGCGACCAGAACAACAAAGACGACAACCAAAAAAGCACCTGCCAAAAAGCCGGCGGCCAAACAAACTGCAGCTAAAAAAACTGCCGCAAAGAAATCCACTGCTAAAAAAACGTCTCCAGCAGCCAAACCGGCCGCGAGAAAAACATCTACAGTGACCAAAAAAGCGCCTGCAGCCCAAAAGGCCACGACAACAAGAACAACAGCTAAAAAGCCTGCCGCTAAAACAACAACGAGATCAACTGCTAAGACTGCAACCAAGACAACTGCGGCAAAAACCGTGAAAAAGACGGCAAGTACAAGCAAAGCGAAAACGCCGGCGAGCAAAACTGCAGCGGCTACAAAAACGACACAAAAAACAACGAAGACAACAACTAGAAAAACAGCCGCCAAGCCAGCAGTCAAAACAACAGCCAGAAAGACGACTGCGAAAACTGTGACGAAAAAAACAGCCGCTAAGCCGACTGCAAAGCTAGCTACTCCAAAGACAACAACGAAAAAGCCCGCGGCAAAATCTGTGGCAAAAACAACAACTACCAAAACAAAAACAGCAGCGGTTAAATCAACACCAAAAGCAGCCGCAGCTAAAAAAGCGCCTGCAGCGAAACCTGCTGCAGCAAAGACTAAATCATCAACAGCAAAAACAAAAGTGACAAAACCTAAAGTGGTAAAAGCAAGCGCAACCTCGACGCAAGCCGTCAAACGTTCAGAGCCTAAGAAAAAACCTGCTGCAAGCAAAAAGGCAGACGACGCAAAAACTGGCGATAGCCCAATCCTGGATTTAACGGATAGCTCAGTAAAAAGAATGATCAAAACCGCCAAACAACGCGGTTATGTTACATATGATGAGCTAAACGAAGTGATGCCATCAGATGAAGTATCTTCAGAACAAATCGAAGATATTATGTCCATGCTCTCTGATATGGGCATCAATGTTGTTGAAGAAGAAGAAGTTGAAGATGCAACTGAGGCAGCAACTCCAGCCATTGCTGAAAGCAACAAATCTATTGTAAAGACAGGCACTGCTAAAGAGCCTTCAGAGCGCACCGACGATCCTGTTCGCATGTATTTGCGCGAAATGGGAACAGTTGACCTCCTTTCAAGAGAAGGCGAAATTGCCATTGCCAAACGCATTGAAGCTGGGCGTGAAGCAATGATCGCAGGGCTTTGTGAAAGTCCGTTGACCTTCCAAGCGATTATCATTTGGCATGATGAATTGATGGAAGGAAAAATTCTCTTAAGAGATATCATCGACCTTGAAGCTACATATGCTGGTCCCGAAGCAAAAGCCCCAGTAATGATGGGAGAAGACGGACAACCGGTAGAAGGAGAAGCAGCTGAAGGACCAGGCACTGCTGCTGAAGGTGCGCAAGCAGCACCTGATGGTGGAACTAACAGTGAAGAGCAAAACCTGGATGAAAATGGTCAACCCATCGAAGATGAAGAAGATGATGACGATTTGGAAAATTCTCTCTCTCTCGCTGCGATGGAAGCTGAGCTAAAACCAAAAGTTCTAGAAACATTTGAAAGCATCGCTGCCAACTATAAAAAACTAAGAAAATTACAAGACTCAAAAGTTGAAAAATCTTTGGACGGTGAAAAAGTCACCAAAGCACAAACCAACAAATTCGATAAGTTAAGAGAAGACATCGTCAATGATGTGAAAAGTCTCTCATTAAATAACAACCGGATTGAAAGTTTGGTTGAGCAACTTTACGCCATTAACAAAAAACTCATTGGTTTTGAAGGTCGTTTAATGCGTTTGGGCGATAGCTACGGCATTCCGCGTATTGAATTCTTGGAAACTTCGCAGGGCCGAGAAATGGATCCAAATTGGATCGACGATATGGCCAAATCAAAGAAAAAAGGCTGGGCGGCTTTTGTTGAAGCTGAGCGTCCAATCATTGAAGATATTCGCTCAGAAATCCAAATCCTGGCAACTGAAACCGGTCTTGATATTTCAGAATATCGCCGCATTGTTCGTCACGTGAAAAAAGGTGAGCGTGAAGCACGCATCGCGAAAAAAGAAATGGTTGAAGCCAACCTTCGCCTTGTGATCTCGATTGCTAAAAAATACACCAACCGTGGTCTTCAATTCCTTGATCTTATTCAGGAAGGCAATATCGGCCTGATGAAAGCGGTTGATAAATTTGAATATCGCCGTGGTTATAAATTCTCAACCTATGCCACATGGTGGATCAGACAAGCGATCACGCGCTCAATAGCAGACCAAGCACGGACAATCCGTATCCCAGTTCACATGATTGAGACGATTAACAAGATCGTTCGCACATCACGCCAAATGCTCCATGAAATTGGCCGCGAACCAACACCGGAAGAATTAGCTGCAAAACTAGCTATGCCTCTCGAAAAGGTACGTAAAGTCCTCAAAATCGCAAAAGAGCCAATCTCACTAGAAACGCCAATTGGTGATGAAGAAGATAGTCACTTGGGCGATTTCATTGAAGATAAGAACGCAGTTCTGCCAATTGATGCCGCGATCCAGTCAAACTTGCGCGAAACAACAACCCGCGTTCTAGCTAGCTTGACGCCGCGTGAAGAACGCGTGCTACGCATGCGCTTCGGCATCGGCATGAACACTGACCACACACTAGAAGAAGTAGGCCAGCAGTTCTCTGTAACAAGAGAGCGGATCAGACAAATCGAGGCCAAAGCTTTACGTAAGCTAAAACACCCATCACGCTCACGCAAACTTCGCAGCTTCCTCGATAACTAAGCAGCTAGCTGCTTTTTGTAAAATTAATAGTCAAAATAGCGCTGGGGAAACCTAAGCGCTATTTTTTTGACTAACTCTCATCAAACAACCCACAACCCATCGTCATCACAGCTGTAAGCTCACTTGTAATCCGAGCTCGAAAACAGTTAAATCTAAAATCAATATTAACCAATCAATTCAAGAAATTGTGACCCTAAATTCATGCAAACTTATTACATGTGTGAGTTATAGTGCTTCTAAATAATAGTCGCTCATGTAAATGAAATAAGCCTTGAGGTTGTTTGAATGTTTTTCTATCTCTCAAAAATAGTTTGGTTCTTTCTTCAGCCTTCCGCATTTTGTGCGTTTCTAATTATAGCGGGCATAATCCTCACCAAAACCAGATGGCAACGTTTGGGCAAAATAGCGGTAAGAGTAGGGGCCATTGGCATTCTGCTTGTCGCTTTCAGCCCCTTTGGGCGGCAATTAATGATCCCGTTAGAAGATCGCTTCCCTCTCATCACTTTTGAAGATCAAAAGAAACAAAAGGTAGATGGTATTGTCGTTCTTGGTGGCACAGTTCATATGTATGTGTCAGACCAAAGAGGCGTGCCGTCAATTGTAAGTGGGGCCGAACGAATTATTGAGGCCGTGAAGTTGGCAAATCACTTTAAAGAGGCAAAAATAGTGCTCTCTGGTGGTCCAAACACGTTGGTAGATAACCCAACGGCAGACGCTGTTGTTGTGAAGCAATTAATGGTGGACATGGGCATAAATGCTGACCGGATCCTGGTTGAAGGAAAATCAAGAAATACATGGCAAAATGCGGTTTTTGCAAAAAAAATAGCTGAGCCCAAAGAGGCAGAAAATTGGCTACTTATCACATCCGCTTACCACATGCCTCGTGCTATGGGCACTTTTAGACAAGCTGGTTTTAAAGTGGCGCCTTATCCGGTCGATTATTATACAGGCGGAGAAAGTTCAAGATATTCGCTATTTTATTACGCTATGGATGGCGTTACGATCACTGATACAGCGGCAAAAGAGTGGCTAGGATTAATAGCTTACAACCTCACTGGCCGCAGTAGCGGCTTTTTTCCAAGCCCCAAGAACAACAAAGACAAGCCTTAAGCCAGAAGCTCAAAGGTGCGTATTATTACGCATGTGCAGCATTTTTTTAAATCGCACCTTGCTTTTTGCCTAAAAAACACCCATATATCAATTTGAACAACGTGCAGATGCTATCCTGGTTGCAAGTTGGGTAACTGTAAAACCGCCACAAAAGAGTGCGGATTGCTGCCCCGGTTGCTAGTGGGCAAAAGCTTTGTGGGCATCTGAAGCCCATAAAATGTCAACCTAAAGGGGCAACTACGCCCCGGTTGTTTGTGGGCAACCTAAAGGGGCAACTAAAGAGTCAGCATCTGAAGCACAGATAAAAGTTAAAATGCTTGAAATAGAATAAGGGACGTTTTTGATGCAATTAAATATGCTCAAAGCAAAACTTCACCGTGCAACAGTCACTTTTTGCGACCTGGATTATGAAGGCTCAATTGCCATTGATCAGGATTTGCTCGAAAGTGCGGGAATTCTACCATTTGAACAGGTTGATATCTATAATATCACCAATGGTGAACGGTTGACGACTTATGCAATTCCAGCTGAGCGCGGTTCTAAAGAATTTGGCCTAAATGGTGCGGCAGCTCGTAAAGCGGCAAGAGGCGACGAAATTATCGTCTGTACATATTGCTCAATGCCAGCTGAACAAGCGCGTAACTATCAACCAACAGTTGTTTTGCTTGACGATGATAACAATATCAAAAAGCCAACAAATTAAGAATTCCATATTATTGGTTATCTAAAATAGTGAAACCAGAGATGATAAAAATCATCTCTGGTTTTTTATAAAGCGCGGTTGCTTGTGGGCAACCTGAAGCGCAGCTAAGAAGCGCGGTTGCTTGTGGGCAACAGAAGAAAAGAATAAGAGCTAGTTGCTGGTGGGCTGATGCTGCCCCGGTTGCAGGTAGGCAACCTAAAGGGCCAAGTTAAAGAGTGGGCATCTGCAGCCATAAAAATGTCAACTTGAAGGGGCCACTTCGCCCCGGTTGCTTGTGGGCAACCTGAAGGGGCTACTGAGAAGAGAGTTCCCGCCTTTAATCCAGCTCCCAGCTAATCGTAACGCTAACGCCTAATTGCTGCTCACCACCAGAAATAGGCACGGAAGTGGCTTCAGCCTTAAGGCTTCGTGCCATAGGAACCGGAGTGTTACCAGCATGGTGAGCGCTTTCACTTATGACCATGACTTTACCAAGCTTCACACCAGCAGCTTCAGTATAGAGTTCGGCTTTGCGTCTTGCTCTTTCAACTGCCTTTTTGCGGGCCTTATCCTTAATTTCTTCAGCATTGGAAACATAAAAGCGAATGCCATGGACCTGGTTTGATCCAGCGGAGACGACTTTATCAAGTAGGGGGCCAAGTTTTTTAACATCCTGAACCTGAACACGAACGGTGTTCGAAACATTATATCCTCGAACTTGCGCAGGGCGGCCATCTTTAAAATGCTGATAATCCGCGTGAATAGAGAAGTTGGACGTTAAAATATATTTCTCCTCAACACCATTTTCTTTCAACGTCGAGATGATTTGGTTCATGTTGACATTATTTAAAGTAAGCGCATCTTTAGCAGTTTCAGCCTTACTAGAAACACCAAGGGTGATTTCAACTCTATCTGGTGTTGCACCAATTGTAGCACGCCCAGTCATTGTAATTGTACGAGATTTAGAGGCTTCAGCAAAGGCTTCGGTGTGCCCAACAATCGTTTGTGACATAAAAATTACTCCTAAAATCATTCCAGAAGCAAAAAATCTTTTAAAATTTACGCTCATAAAAACCCTCATTAATAATTATGCCTTTTTATATCACCATATTATGGAGAAACTTAACTCTAATATTGCATGAAACTTCGCTATGAGCTATAGCTTCCATTCTCTAAGAATGAGCCGCACCAATGCGGCATGATTAGGGCCAGTAGCTCAGTTGGTTAGAGCCGGCCGCTCATAACGGTCTGGTCGTAGGTTCGAGTCCTACCTGGCCCACCATTTCCCTTTTTATCATACGAAAATCCTCTAAGATACTGAAAGGTAAAGTGGTTTTTGGTGTTCTATATCCCTCTGAACGGTAGTAGGGTAAACGCTCTGAAAAAGCCAATCTGAGCACCAGTTTTTTCAAATGAATATCGCCAGAATTCCATATTTTCCAAGGGTTTGATAGGAACTTGAGGGGGAGTTCTAGCAATTGGGTAAGGTCAGGAGTGTTTCTGTCCTGTGTGACCAGTTTCTCACTTAAGAGCAGCTTGTTATTTTCCAATTTTTCGATGTGCCGTTCATAGGCGGTAATAGCAGTTGAATTGCTTGTTTCAATCAATCTGTCTGTCAGGTCTTCAACTTTCTTTTCAATCGCTAGAACCTCACGCTGACGAGCTTTTTTTATTTCAGTAGCTTGTTCTTGGCGCTGGTTATAAATATCAATGACCATTTGTTTTATGAGGGAAACCATTTGTATGGAAGGGCGCATATTTTTAAGAATGGCCTCAAACTGACCTTCAACATCTGCCCTTCGGAGAGATTTGCCGTAGCTAGCACACCCCTTTGTCTGGCAGAGGTAATATGGGTATTTCTTGAATTTTCCTTTTGACCACGCGGAACGATAAGGAGTTCCACAATCCCCACAGACAACAAATCCTCGAAGAGGGAAGTCTTCAGCTATATCCTTGCGTGCAGGCGCTTTCCTGACTTCAGTTAATCGCTTTTGTATCTTTTGGTAAGTTTCAACTGAAATCAGTCCTTCATGGTTTCCTTTGCGTCTTGATACATTCCAGCACTTGGCTTCAACAAGACCTGCATAAATGGGACGATTTAAAATCTCACCAATTCTAGACGGATGCACTTCGCCTTGACTGTTACGAGGAAAGTTTACAGGTTTGCTACTCAGAAAACGTTGCACCTCTGATTGGGTTGCGAATAAGCCGCTTGCATACCCCTCAAGAGCTTCTTGTAAGATTGAAGCCAAGGGTTCATCACGAACTAAAACTTTTCCTTGCCCTTTACTCTTCACGTACTTGTACCCTCTTGGAGCAGGAAACACCCAGTAGCCTTTTTCAACACGAGCTTTCATTTTTTGAATGACTTGTCTTTGGTTTTGTTCACGCTCTAATTCACCTTGAGCGGCGATGATTGTTTCAATGAATTTGCCTTCAGGAGTTTCTTCAATACGGAAATTGAGGCATTCAACACTCGCATTACGCTCTTTTAAAATGCGGCGGAGTTTGCGATAAAATTCTGCATCACGAGCAAGGCGTTTTAAATCATCAAAGATAACAACATAGTCATGACGACCTTGTTGAGCCTCAAGATAAGCGAGTAGGGCAACCATGCCGGGGCGGTTCATGAAGTCACCGCCACCACTTATATCATCAGGAAAAACAGCCTCGACATCCCAGTTTTGTGCTTCCGCATATTGACGACAACGGTGTTCCTGAGACTCTAGTCCAGTGCCTTTTGATCTTTGTTTTGCACTGGAGACACGGCAATAAATAATTGCCTTTTTTGGAAGTTCATCAGTAGCTATCGTCATAGTCCGCCCCTTTCTTTATTGGTCTCCTTATGGTTTTGACTTTCTTCTCTAACCGCCTCTTCAATCATCTTTGTGATTGTGGGGTGTAATCGATCTTCAGCGCTGTTATCAGCTTGCTGCAATGGATGAATGCCAAAACCAAGATCAACAAATTGAACCACAATATTCCAGAGTGTTTCAATTAATTCCTGTTTTTTATCATCCGCGATGTCCGCATCATCCAGAAAGCTTTGATAATAATCGACGTCTAACGTCAGTGTTTTATAGTTTTGTCCTTCTTCAATTTCCTTATACTCGTCCACGCTTTTGCCCTTATTTTTTCATCAAGTTAATCCCATATGTTTCTCCCTTTCTTGAAACAATAAAACAGAACAAAATAAGAACACTTATTTTGGCATTGTTCAAGAAAATTCTACACATTTCTCAGTTTGGATGGGGACTACCGATCGTATCCATAGTCCTTGCTTTGGTTCTTGCGCTGCTGTTGAAGATAATCTTCAGCGCTTGTCTGCCTCTGTTCCTCTTGGATAGGTGCAGGGCTTGTTTCTTCTACACGCTCAGGAGTTTGTTCAGCTTCGAGAGATTGAAGGTGCTCTTGGCGTAGCTCATTGGTGCGACCATAGGCTTGGCGGGCGAGTTCAGAGACTTTCAGAAGATCAGAATTATTGAAAACATTGGTGTCACGAAGCTTGCCGTTTTTATCCTCGTAAACTTTGGCGAATGTGGTGGTGTAGTAGATGCCTTTCTGGCCGTTATTTTCCCAGATGCTGGCTTTGAGATTTCCGTCTTTGAGGACGCTCGCTGGTGGGGTTCCGCTCATAGAATACTCCTGACTTGGTTTTGGCAATACGCAGCCATTGACGAAGAGGAACTTCGCCGTGAAAGGTATTGCGATTTTGGAATTATAAAAATTATATATATAATTATATAAAAATCATTGTGACGAGAATAAGACGAATGTGTCAGAACCTCGTATTTTCTTTCTGAAATTTGCACCTCTATCCACGATCAAGGTACAATATTATCTATGATATTGTTAGTTATGGGATATTTTGAAATTCAGGGATTGGTCGGGTCATTGGGGCGAGGTGTGACTGAAGGATTGAGAACCGCCTGTATTGATGGAATCAATACAGGCGTTAGCTTATCGGTAGATAAGCGGCGATTTTCTGTAGGAGCGTATCATGAGTGATCGCTCTAATGACGCTGAAACATTGTCTGCACGCCAATATTCAGACAGCTTCAATGAACATGCTGACAGTTTGCGCGAGGCGCGCAAGCAGGATGATTTTGATAATCTCCAGCACAGCTTGTCCGGCGTGGAGACAGGCCAGCAAGCCCGTCATGGCTTGAGTAAAGATACGAGCGGTAGCGTATTTGGTGATAAGCGCAAAACGATCACAGAACAAATCCGGGAAACGCTTGAGTGGTTGTTGCTGAAAGACCCGCAATACAAAGCTGCTCATGAAAATTTTGTCAGTACTGTACGAAGTGCACAAGATGCAACCCAATCAGCATTAGATCGGGTGGGGACTGAATTGATTTCAAAACGCACTCTCATGAAGGAATTACTATCCAATGCGGCGAAACTTCCAGATGGTGTTGCCGTGTTCAAAGATAAGGAAGGCAAAGTCAGAAATGAAAATGGTGAGATCATTTCTGACGAGTTGGCCGCGACTATCGAGTGGTCAGGAAATGAACCTTCTTATGAAGATTATCTGTCACTGAGAAATCGAATTCAAAACCTAGAGCAAGCCGAAAGTGAATTGCGCGGCATAGACACAGAGCTTGGTGAAATCTATGAACGCGGTCACGTTAACACTGCACCATTGTCACAAGACGATTTACGCACCGAAACGGATCGCGCGAATGTTTTGAGTGAGCGAGCTAAAGAAATTGAAGCAAATGTTATCAATCAAACTGTTCATCGCATTGAACGTGAAGCAAGAGTCACCAGTCAAGAGATAAAATCCAGCATTTCTGAAATGTCTAAAATTCCAACTATCAATGTGAACGGCAAAATCTAATTTGCTTTAAATTTTCCGCATACGTTTTCAATATAAGCCAAAAGAACAGATGTTGGATGAAATTTTTTGTATTGAGCCATTGTCTCAATAATTGCCAAGTTTCTCTTGTCCTGTAGTTCATTTGTTTTGAAATACCAGTTATCTATGCATGTTGCCATTTTAGGGCGCACTTGCGTAGCAACAGTTGCCGCCATGCTAATTGATGTTTGTAAAAAAGACACCTGCGCCTTTCTCTCCCATTTTAAAAAATCTGCCGTAGTCGTGCCTGCTATCGCATTCTGCGGAACAGTAAAAATCAAAAAAAGAGAAAATAAAAATGCCTTGAAAGCTTTTGTGATAGGGAATTTCGAAGAATCTAGACTGATACAAAACTGGTAATAATGTATTCGCTGTTGATTTATTTGTATAAAATCATATGATGGTCAAAGAATGGCGGCGTTAAAGACCGCCCTTAAAGCCCAAAAAACGGCGTAACATCAAAAGGTTGTGTGAGCATGAAACAGAATTACCAGTTCTGTATCACGCGCTGAGCAACGTATTTGAAAGAACCGCCGATGATACTCGATCATTCCTCTCACATTTCCATGTCGCTTTTAAGCGATCAGGGCGAACGTAAATATCTCAATCAGAAAGAACGCAAACGCTTTTACAAAGCGCTGGATATTCTCAAGGAGCTTTCGGAGCGCACATTTTGCGAAACGATCTACTGGACAGGATGTCGCCCAAGTGAAGCTTTAGAATTGGAATTTATGCGCGTGAATATCGAAGAAGCGTTTCTAGTGTTTCGCAGCCTTAAGAAGCATGGAAAAAACAAGGGAAAAGAATTCCGAACCGTTCCGATCCCGCGCAGCTTTGCCAAACTACTTAATCAAGCGCATGGCGTCATAAAATTACAAAAACAAAAGAACGCTGATCTCTTGCGCCGGCTTTGGAAGTTCGGACGACAAAAAGGCTGGCGTCTTGTAAAGTTGGTGATGACCAAAGCAAAAATCTTTGGCATCCGCGCCAGTGCAAGAGGTCTACGGCATGGCTTCGGAATACACGCTATACTCTCCGGCGTCCCTGAGACTCGCTTGCAAAAATGGCTCGGTCATTCATCACTTAGAACTACGGCGATCTATGTTCAAGCAGTTGGTTATGAAGACCGCAAACTAGCTAGCCGGATGTGGTAAGTGGGTGCGTATGCCGGACATCAATTACCTTGCAAGGCTAGATCGTCACATTGGAAAGCGCATTCAAAAGCGCCGGGATGATTGGAATATATCAGAAGAAGCTCTTGCCGAAGCTATAGGGACATCTGTTAGAGAACTCAGAAAATATGAAAATGGAAAGAGGAAGGTTTCAGCTTCAACTCTCTATATGATGGCCTACCATCTCCAAGTGCCGATTGGGTATTTTTTCTTGAATCATGAAGATGACTAATAAATCTGAGGCAATAAGAAAATAAAAAGAATATCTGTCTTGTTAGACTCATAAACTTCTATAATACTGCATCATATTACATTGAAATTTTGTAAAATAATAAAAGTTTGCATGTTAAAAGCAAGTGAGCAAGATATTAAGAATGTAGGTAGAAATTACTATTCATGGACAAAAATCAAAGATCAATAATATTAATTGTATTTGTTGTTCCAGTGGTATCTCTTTTGTATGCCTTTACGCATAATAGTCTTGGGCTAGATTCCTCTTTAATCGCTGTTATTTTCACATCTTTGATTATGCTAGCTTTTACTAGCTTATTTCTCGAGCACTATTTTACAAGACCAGCTGATGTTTTATCCTCGGCAATAGCAATTCTTTTAATGATGGCGCCTTTAAAGAATGCGTTAGGCGCGCTCGGTTATTGGTATTGGGCTTTTGTTGCCTATGTTTTCATACAAGCAAGCGCTGCTTTGCTTTCTTTAATCTTAGTAGATAATAAAAAATCAACTCAATCTATACAAAACATATGGGCTCACCGACTGAATAGATTTTGCATTCATTTTGGTAATGGAAGGCTTCTCTTTTTTGGACTTTTTTTCTTGATGTTGATTTTTTTTATTTCTGAGCAAACAAAAACACAATTTTTATTTTTAGCAATATTC
>JAEPQF010000028.1 GCA_017640685.1 Hyphomicrobiales bacterium | reverse complement strand
GGTGATTTAATACACTTAAAAGACATTTTTTTACTTTAAAATCGCTATTTTTTATTACTCAAATGGAATAAGCTTTAACTTATTAATTTAGTTGGACACAGAAATGATCGTTATTAAGGGAATACAAATTAAAGTTGCACGAGTTGCCGCTGGCCTGACACATCAAAAACTTGCTGATGAAGCGGGAATTGCAATCTCTACCTTGAGACGTGTTGAAGTGGAGTCTCAAATTTTGACAGCCAAGGTCGAAACTTTAGATAAAATTCTCTCTGCGCTAGAGAAACATGGCGTAAGAATTTCTAATAATGGTGACAAATTAATTTGGGAAATGAATGTTTAATTTTAGATCCGAATGAATAAACGACCTTCTATTACCTAAATTTAATATTTATCCCCCTTTTATTTTTCTAAAGTCAGCTTTACGATTAATACCTGTGTTGTAATTAACGGTTGGGGGATTGCATCAAATGAAGCTTATTATTCTAGGTATTTTTGTCTCAGCATTCTCATTCACTTTCACTTTCTCTATGTCAAGCACACTTGCCGGTAGCGCTTGTGAAAAGAAAACTGGTGACATTGCTATTGAATCTTGCACAAAATTTATCACCACAAAGACCTATCTTGGGAAACCAATTTCAAATCACAACTTGTCTGTTATGTACGAAAATCGTGGCTTACAATATTTTAAGAAAGAGCAATATGATCAAGCTCTTTCCGATTTTGAAAGTGCACTTCGAGCCAACCCTAAAAATGTAAAAGCAAGCAATAATCTTGGTTCTGTTTATTTAAGAATAAAGAAGTATGATTTAGCTATTGCCAGCCTTAACCAAGCATTGAAGCTCGCGCCAGATTATGCATTAGCTCTCAGTAATCGAGGTGTTGCTTATCGAAACAAAGGGCAACTAGATAAAGCATTAGAAGACTTTAATGCCGCTCTTATTTCTGATCCTAGAAGTGATTATGATTATTTGCAACGCGCCGAAATTCATAAGCGAATGAAAAATTATCGCAAAGCTATTGCTGATTACAATACTTCACTAGAGCTAAGACCTAATGTTTCAACGACGTATTATAACAGGGGAATTTCTCATTATCTTTTGGGCCAGCACCAAGACGCTTATAATGATTTTTCAAAAGCACTGGAACTTGACCCTACAAGTAAAGATGCTGCGAATAATAAAAAAGCTATTTTGAAAATTATTGAGAAATCAAAAAAGTAGAGGAATGGCGATCCCACGAGGATTCGAACCTCGGACCTACTGCTTAGAAGGCAGTTGCTCTATCCAGCTGAGCTATGGGACCGTCTTTGATTGCGCTTTAGATGCCCACAAAGCATCCACGCTTGTTAGTTGCCCTTCAGGTTGCCCACAAGCAACCGGGCTATTTAGTTGCCCTTCAGGTTGCCCACAAGCAACCGGGCTATTTAGTTGCCCTTCAGGTTGCCTCTTTAATGCAGCTTCAGTTTCCCACCAGAAAACGCCGCTGAGCAACCATCACAGAATCCGCGTTTTAAGTTGCGCTTTAGATACCCACTTTTTAGTGTTCCTTCAGATTGCCTACCTGCAACCGTCACAGCATCCGCGCTATATATACGTTTCATAACACTTATTCGCAACAGGAAATTTATAGTTTTATGTGACTATTCTAGAGGCAAGTTTAGTGTGTCCACGTGCCGATCCGGCCATAGCGGAAATTATCAGCGTATGTGCGTGGGCGATGTTTTCTAGATTGTTCAGTGATCACTTCATAAGGAATGCCATGTCGCTTACAATAGTCGATAGCTTCTTCTTGGCTTTCAAACTTTAATTTGATTTGAGATTTCATATCTGACGAGCTGCAATAGCCCATAACATGATCGAAACTTTTTGGAGATTCAGGTGTATATTCTAGGTACCACAATTTTGTGGATCCCATTCCAGATTGCATAGCATTTTTACTTGGGCGATAAATGCGTGCGACCATTATATTTCCTCATTTCGTTCAGCTTATAAATGTTTGTCACACTTTGAATGTACTGAACTTTTGCTAGCAATTAAACCACGATTTGAACTTATTAGATTAATTCATCGTGGTCGGGGCAGCAAGATTCGAACTCGCGACCCCTGGTTCCCAAAACCAGTGCTCTACCAGGCTGAGCTATACCCCGCAATTGCTGAGAGGCATTGATTACCTTTAATTTTAAGGTTCGGCAAGACTTATTTTATCATTATATGAAAAATAATCATAAAAATATTAAATCTTCACAGCTATCTCTAATCCTGCGCTTCATTTCAAGAAGATATAGAGCAAATAAGCGTTGGCTAGGTCATTCTAACTCAAAACCGTCATTCATCTCAATATTGTAACTTGTCGCAGAAATGAAGCTTACGAGCTGACCAACTAGGCCGTAAACTCATAAATGACTTAAACCAATCTAGGCTATTTCAATTTTGGCAATAAAAAACGGGGCACACATGTACCCCGCAATCTATCAGCTTTATCAAAAATTGATTTAGCGCGTATTACCAGTCATACACCGGTAATACTAAAATCTTCATTCACTTAATGTGAGAAAGGAAGGTTTGTTGGCGCACCATCAGGTTTTAGTTCAGCCGCCATAAGACCTTTTGAGCCATATCCATAACGAACCATAACTGTTTGACCTGGGCGAAGCTCAGCAAACCCGAAACGACGAAGTGTTTCCATATGCACAAAAATATCTTCTGTGCCCTCGCCTCTCGTTAAAAAACCAAAGCCGCGCACTCTGTTAAACCATTTTACCGCAGCGCGTTCAAAATCGCTTTCTGGAACAACAGTAACATGTGTTCTTTGTGGTAATTGAGATGGATGCACAGCTGTTGATTCATCCATGCTTACAATGCGAAATGCTTGCAACCCTTTTGGACGATCAAGAACTTCAACAACAACCCTTGCGCCTTCATAAGCTGTTTGGAAACCACCTGCTCTCAAGCAAGTCACGTGTAACAACACGTCTTCCATTGCCGAATTATCCGGCACTATAAACCCGTAACCCTTTGAAGCATCAAACCATTTAATTGCCCCAGCAACCTCTATGACATCGAGCGCTCCATCTTCATCGAGCTGAGTGATATCACCTTCGGTGACTTGTGGCGATATTTTCGCCGCCATGCCGCTTACCCCCGCTAATAACTAATTAACAACAAGATCTGACGCTACTTCTTAAACGCTACACTTCTTCATATTTTGGACTGAGTTAAAAAAATCTTTGTTTGATTTTCTATCAAACCATTCAATGAAAAGAGGCCGCCGTTTAGACCCTTTAAATGAAGTTCGTCAAACCATTTCTAGCCATTTGAAAATAGCATTAACTATGAAAGAGACCAGCAGAAAATTTAAGATGAGGCCTGTTCTCCACATTCAAAAATTGAGTTTTCAACTCCATCTTGCTACTGAAACTACTGTTTTTAATAGATAAAAAAGCTATTCACCAACGCAATTTAAAAGGGTAAAAAAACTCTTAATAAATTTTTGTTTTTTTATCTAATGGCTGTTTTTTAGTCTTTTTGCTATGACAAAGGCATATTTTTTACGAATCACTCACCTTTGCACAACTTATCACCATCATCTGATGTAGGATGATTTCACACTTTTTGGCTGGGATATAAATTTATGCGTTATTTACATACTATGGTTCGCGTTACCGATATTGAACAATCTCTCGATTTTTATTGTAATAAATTAGGCCTGGTTGAACTTAGACGAAAAGAGTCGCAGGCGGGGCGCTTCACTTTGATCTTTCTCGCAGCGCCCGGTGATGAAAATGCTCAAATAGAACTGACCTATAATTGGGATCCAGAGCCTTATGATGAAGGGCGGAATTTTGGGCATTTAGCTTATGAAGTTGATGACATCTATGAAACATGCCAAAAGCTTATGGATCAGGGGGTCGTGATTAACCGACCACCCAGAGATGGTCGCATGGCGTTTATTCGCTCGCCTGATAATATCTCTATTGAGCTTTTACAAAAAGGAACATCTTTGCAAAAGCAAGAGCCCTGGGCGTCTATGAAAAATATTGGCAAATGGTAAATTGAAACCAGCTCGTCATGCTCAAAGTGTAACGTTTAAGAATATGTCGGCTTTCATTATTAACCAAAGCTACTTAGGCCGATATTTTTGAGCTTTTTCTTTCTCTTGAAATGAAAAAGGCTGCAAAACCTGAAAAACATATAATTCCCAAGCCTAACAAGCTCCACTTATCTGGATAGGTGTTGAAAATGAAGATGCCATAAACCGTTGCAGCTAAAAGTTGCGTGTAAATGAGCGGAGCCAATTTGCTGGCATCTTCCCTTTGGTTGGCGATAATGAGCAATAAATTCCCTATTGCTGAAGCCCCAGCGCTTAAGAGAACCAGCAATAAGCTCTCTACACCAAGTTCTGGCATTGATGGCACACCAACTGGCATAAGCAAGATCGTACCAACTAACAATTGGGACAAAAGCAATTGTCTTGAGCTTGCTCTTTCTGCCAACCATTTGCTTGATATCAAGAAGCTTCCGTAAAATACTCCTGCCAGAAAAGCAAACCCCATGCCTGGAGACATATCTATCCCTGGTTTTACGACCAATAACACGCCACAAAAACCAATGAATAAAAGAACCGTTCTGCTTTTTGTTATCGCTTCACCTAAAAACAACGCAGACCCAAAGTAAGAGACAATTGGCCCGATGAAAAAGGCTGCAAACACATTTGAAATGGGTTCAGTTTGAAGGGCTGTTAAAATTGAAAGGATGCCACCTGTTATTAAACTTCCTCTTAACCAAATGCGCCAATCAAGTAATAGTTTTAAATTGAGGTTTTTCCCTGCCATTAGCAGCATAAACATACAAGCACCCAGAAAAAAACGGCTCCAAGCAATGAAAAATGGCTCTATCCCATGGACATTACTCAAAAGTTTACCAGCGGCATCTCCTAGGGGAATGCAGAGCATTCCCAATACCATTATAAGGGCTGATTTCAGCATGTTCTTATCTATGAGTTGAAGCAACCAAGTTAAAGCTACCAATATGTAAAGCCACTAAGCTCAGGCTTTTCCTTGGTTGTAAACTGAGGTTAAACGCACCCTTTTGCTAGGATATGCCTTTCCAAATGATGGATATTTAAAAGCGAAATTAAACTTCGTTTCATTTGCCGAAATTGCTTTTACGCTTTTGCGGCAGTTGAAAAAGAAACAAGTTTCTTTAACTCTTCATCCCACAAAGATAAATTTGCATATTTTAAACTTTGGCGGATGGTTAGATAGTTGATCTTTTTCAACTCTGGTTCATCATCCACGCATTCTTGCAGACGATAGTTAGGAATAGCACTGCACAAATGATGGACATGGTGAATGCCGATATTGCCTGTGAACCATTGCAGGACTTTTGGTAGGGCGTAGTACGAGCTACCATAGAGTGCCGCCGTTTTACGATCCCAGTGTTGGCTGGTTTCCCAGTGAGTGTCTTCGAACTGATGCTGAATATAAAATAACCAAACCCCAATAGAGCTTGCAATCAAAGTTACCGGAATAGCCAGCATTAAAAATGGGAGCCAACCGATGTACCAAATAATGGCCCCATAAAAGAGTATCATTGACAGGTTCAGCCCCATAACACTGCCCCACATTTGCAAAGATGGTTTTGAAAAGGATAGAGGCCATCGTTGTAATAGTGCAAAATGTACTGGGCCACCAATGAGCATCAAGAAAAACGGGTTTCTATAAATTCTATACCCCAGTCGTTTCAATTTCGACAATGCGTAATATTCTTTGACTGTCAATGTATCTATGTCACCATAACCGCGCTTATCTAGATTGGCGGAACCGGCATGATGAAGTGCGTGTAACCGCCTCCAATACGCATAAGGTGTGATGGTGAACAGGGACATGCACCTGCCAACTCGATCATTTAACTTATTATTGTTGTAAAAAGAGCCATGACCACAATCATGCTGAATGATAAAAAGACGCAACACCAAACCTGCAGTTGGTAAAGCCAAAATGAGAGTGAGCCAATAGCCGATATTTATCAAGCTTTGATACATAGCCAAACATGAAATGATAAAAAGAGCTACCGTGGTAACAAGCTGAAAATTAGCCCGCGCTGAGCTTGACTCTCTATATTTTAGACAATGCTTCGCCAGCTGCTTGACTTGATCAGACATTGAAAGGAACCCTCTTTATTTATCGTTATCCATTACGTTTATATGGCTTCTTTTGCTTCTGTTGGTGACATATTAGAGACTATTGGTCAAGATTGAGGGGCAAAAGTGTGTTCACAACTTAATCACTTTTTTTTATCTAGTTATGAGTTCTCTTCATGCATCTTTATTATCTAGCAAACAAATTTAAGGGAATGAGACCATTTTGAAATAATAAGAGCAGTGCTGAAATTGTAACAAAAGAAATGACAGTGCTTATTAAAATGCTATTCGATGTACCATCGACATAGGTCTTGTAGTCTGATGCCATAACAAACACATTTGATGCTGTTGGCAATGCTGCCATAAGAATGGCGACCCCCATCCAGATTTTATCAAACCCGCCGATATAACTTAAAATCAGAAATGTTAAGAGCGGATGGATGATAATTTTAGCCAAGATGATGATTGAAAATTCCATCTTAAACCTAAGAGCTGGTTGCTGAGCAACCGTTACCCCTAACGCAAATAACGCACATGGGCCCGCTGCTCCTTCAAGCATTGAAAGCAATCTATCTAACGGCACTGGCACTGGGATATCGCCGGCTAAAAACAATATTCCTGCCATTGTTGCCAGTAAGAAAGGGTGCAAAAAGACTTTTAGCATAATCTTTTTGACTAGTTCTCTCACCTTTACTGGCCCCTCATTATCTAGCGCATTGAATAACGGGACGAGTACGAATTGGAGCGTATTATCAAAACAAAAAACCAGGATGGCCGGTATGGCCGCTTCGGTTCCAAAAACGCCTAAGCACAAGGGTAAGCCAATATAGCCGATATTGCCATAGCTTGCAGCCGCACCTTGAATACCCATTTTGGTTAATGAGGCGTGATAGGCAAATCGCATGATTATAGCGGTTGCAGCAAAAATGATGAATGTGCTGAGGGTTGTGCCCATAAAAAATGGCAGGTTCAATAACCCTTCTGGCGGGGCTTTTCTGATGATTTGGAAAATCAATGGAGGCAATGCAGCATAGATAATAAATCTGTTAAGCCACAAAAGACTGTTTTCTTCATGCCTGAAAATGCGTCCGCCAATGAAGCCTAGAATGATCAAACCAAAAAATGGGACGATATTATTTAAGAGGCCTGCCATATCAATTTTACGCCTTGTTCATTCTTCTTTATTTTTTATTTTCACTTCAAGCATTTATAATGTGCTTTAAAAAGTGACTGTAAAATTGAATTCTAGTTAAAGATTTTATTTTCTTCATCTTTAGTGCAGTTTTATTTATACGCGCGGGAATTCGGGTGTAAAGAGTTTTTCGTATTTAAACTCAAATAGAGTTTGGTTAAGTTGTTTGTTTCATGCCCTATTATTAATCTCGGAGACTGACTTTATGAGCGCTGAAGAAACTATCAAAAAATTAGATCTTATTCGCCATGAAGAAGGGGGATGGTTTAAAGAAACTTATCGCTCGCCCGAAGAGATTGACTGCCCAGATAGAGAGGGTGGGAAGCGCTCTCTTCTTACAACCATTCATTATATGCTTGACCAAGAGAGGCCACATGGCCTTTTACATCGGAACAAATCTCCGATTATTCATTTTTATGAAGGGGGTGGTTTGCTGCGCTATGTGACAGTTTCACCTGAGGGTGAGCTTTCAGAGACATTGCTTGGCGAAGGCCATGAGCGCCAATTGACTGTTCCTGGAGGCTTTTGGAAGGCGAGTGAGTTGCTCTCAGGTGATTATGGGCTGGTTGGGGAAGCTGTGAGCCCTGGGTTTGATTATCGAGATTGGGAAATAGCGAATAGAGATGAGATAGCCAAGCTTTATCCAGAACATATAGAGGCTCTTAAACCATTTCTTCCATAGAGTAATGACTATTCAAATGTTTATGATGATATGGAGAAGATAAAGCCTATGACTTCAAAATTGGCTTTAAGAAAGTGGCACCCCCTAGGAGAATCGAACTCCTGTTTCAAGAATGAAAATCTTGCGTCCTAACCACTAGACGAAGGGGGCTTAAAGTTCTGAAGCACCTGCTATAAAAAAGTTTTACGTGCTTTGCAAGCCTTGATTTGAAAAAAATCACTTTTTTTACGCTTTTTTACTTTTTTCTGTTTTTTCAAAGGCTTTAATTTTAAAACGACTTTACCGGTTTTGCGGCATCTTCAATTGTTAGCTCAATGGTTTCGCGGCCATTCCAACTATTGCGTCGTAATTGCCCCACTATATGCAATGGTTCGCCTGTTCGGTCAAGCAACAACTCCCCTAAATCAGTGTTTGCCGCACGAAAGGCAATGGCGTTTATACGAGATTGATCACTGGCTTCCAAAGTGCATTTGACATGATTGTCGCCAACAATTTTAGAGAATTTCACCCTATGTGATGGCAACACAAAGCGTGGTGGTGGGTTCTCTGCGCCAAATGGGCCTGCTCGCTCGAGCTGATCCATAAAATTAGGTGAAATACCGTTGGCTGTTAGTGCCCCGTCTATGTCTAACCCCATTCTAGCGCGTTCCGTTGTTACGGCTTTGCTAAGCTCTTTTGCAAAATAAGCCTCAACTTCAGCCAATCGATCTATTTCTAAAGTAAGGCCAGCTGCCATAGCATGGCCCCCTCCTTTTAAGATCATGCCTTCATCTCTTGCCTTTTGAACAACACGGCCAATATCAACGCTTGAAATTGAACGCAGAGAACCAGTTGCCGTTTTGGACTTTTCATCAATACTTAGCACACAAGAGGGGCGGCGGAATTTATCAGTTAACCGGCTTGCAACGAGGCCAACCAAGCCTTTGTGCCAATCTTTTGAGCCTGCGAAAATAATCGACATCTCTGGGTTCTCATCAATGAGATCGCTTACTCTGGTTGTTGCTTCCTCTAAAGTGAGTTTTTCCATTTCCTTGCGTTCATCATTTAACTTATTCAGCAAGGCTGCGATGCGGTCTGCTTCAATGTCATCTTGCTCTGACAAAAGCTTAGCACCGAGCTCTGATGAGCCTATGCGCCCACCTGCGTTAATGCGTGGGCCGAGTAAGAAACCTAGGTGATATGGTGTTGGCGCTGTGGTCAGGCCTGCGGCATCTCCCAAAGCTCTTAAGCCAACATTGTGGCGCTTATGCATGACTTGCAGTCCCTTGGCTACAAAGGCCCTGTTTAAGCCTTTTAAAGGCACAACATCGCAAATGGTTGAAAGGGCGACTAGGTCAAGATAGGCCATTAAATCAGGAGGTGTTACTCCTTCGTCTTTATAGTACCCTTCTTGAGATAGAACTCTTTTTGCTGCGACCAGCAGCATGAAAACAACACCGCCTGCACAAAGATGACCAAGGTCAGATAAATCATCTTGCCGGTTTGGATTGATCACGGCGGTAACGTCCGGCAAGGTTTCACCTGCCAGGTGATGGTCTACCACGATAACATCGATGTTCCTTTTGGTTGCTTCACCTAAGGCATCGTGGCTCACTGTACCGCAATCAACAGTGACAATTAATTCAGCGCCATTATCAACGAGACTGTTTATGGCATCAGGGTTTGGGCCGTATCCTTCAAAGATACGATCAGGAATATAAATTTGGGTGTCTGAAATCTTGTGAGCATTTAAGAACAATTTCATCAAAGCGCTAGAAACCGCGCCATCGACATCATAGTCACCAAAGATTGCTATTTTTTGCTTTTTCTTTATGGCTTCAGCCAAGCGTTTAGCGCCTAATTCCATATGCTGCATCACATGTGGGTCTGGCATGAATTCTTTCAAAGAAGGGTTCAACCAATTTTCAACTGTATCTATAGTTGCGCCTCTTGCCGCTAAAACACGGCCTAGAATTTCGGGAATGCCGGCAATCTGAGAAAGAGCTAATCCTTGGTTGCGGCCCTGCTCATCCAAGCGCTGGCGCCATATAAGACCTTTGGCAGATTTGCTGATACCAAGAAAGCCGGTCTCTTCTAAATTTTCAGCTAATGCTTTTGTCATTTTTGATGCTCCTTCAGGTTGCCCACAAGCAACCGTCGCGTGATGCTCCTTCAGGTTGCATTTTCTTTACTTCAGATGCTCACCAAGTACTCGTAAAAGCAACAGTCGCATAATGCTCCTTCAAGCTGTATTTTCTTTACTTCGGATGCCTACCAAGCATCCGTAAAAGCAACAGTCGCATAATGCGGATTTAGTTTCCCACCAGAAACCGCCGCGTTAGCCTTGCCTTCAGTTGCATTTTCTTCACTTCAGTTTCCAACCAAGCAAACGGGGATAAGGACTGAGCTCCTTCTTCGTGCAGCAAACCCTCTAGTTATAATCCTCATTATAGTCTTGAGTTTAGAATAATTACGCCTTGTAAACGAGCATAGCTCATTCGATTAAGAGAGCAATAGTTGAGAAAAATAGAGTGTTTATAACTCTATGATAAGGAATACCCGCTTTTGAAATAAAAAGAGCACTTCTGGTTACCCTGAAGTGCTCTTTTAAACAAATCTTATAGACAATAACGCTTGATAAAACAGTGAGGCTTTACGCCTCGCTGTTTACTTGCCTTTGGGTTTTTACCCAGCGCACTGAAGAACTGCCGACATGCATGATCAATGTTTCTGTCTCGATCATATCTCCATCGCGGCGAACACCATCAAGCATTTGGCCCGTTGTGACACCGGTTGCTGCGAAAATCACATCACCTTTGACCATGTCATCAATGCTGTAGATTTTTGACAAATCTTCAATGCCTACTTTTGCGGCGCGTTCATAGTGACTTTCATGCAATGGTGCTAGGCGGCCTTGCATTTGGCCACCAATTGAGCGTAGAGCTGAGGCTGCAAGCACCCCTTCAGGCGCACCGCCAACCCCCATATACATATCAATACCAGTTTCATTTGGGTCTGTTGTTTGAATAACACCGGCAATATCACCATCACCGATTAGTTTCACGGCAGCACCAGCTTCTCTTACTTCTTCAATGAGTTTGCTGTGACGAGATCTGTCCAGGATACAGACTGTTAGATCGTTCACAGAAACTTTTTTGGCATCAGCTAGGGCTTTTAAATTCTCTGTTGGTGATTGCTCAAGGCTGACCAAATCTGGCTCAAAACCAGGGCCAATAGCAATTTTTTCCATGTAGATATCTGGTGCGTGGAGCAAGCTGCCGCCTTCTGCCATGGCGAGCACAGCTAAAGAATTTGGCATTGACTTTGCGCAAAGTGTTGTTCCTTCCAGTGGATCAACAGCGATGTCTACTTTTGGGCCGTTTTTGGTGCCGATTTCTTCACCGATGAAAAGCATTGGCGCTTCATCACGCTCACCTTCACCGATGACAACACGGCCATCAATATCTAGACCATTTAATTCACTTCGCATTGCGTCTACAGCGGCTTTATCTGCGGCCATTTCATCGCCGCGCCCACGCAATTTAGCAGCCTCAATTGCTGCAACTTCCGTTACACGCAATACATCCCAAACTAGGCCTTGGTTTAATGGTTCTGACATTTTATTAACTCTTTAGTCTTTCTATTTTGAATTTACGGCTAAGCCATATAACTCATGCCATTGTTTTTTCTCAAATTGAAGTTTTTTCTCAACTTAAATTGTGTTTGTTATTAACGCGGCTTTATTACAAGCGTTCGATGCGGATCATATTTGGCTGACCAACTATATGCCCATCTTCTTCTATGGCTTTTAGGGCTTGCGATACAGCAAGCTCTGTTGTGTCATGTGTAATTATCACAACAGGCGCTGCGACAACGCCAGCTGCGTCAACCAACTCTTCTGCCTCAGGTCCATGACTTCTTTGAACAATACTCTTTAGCGAAATGCCAAACTCTGCCATTCTAGTTGCAACCGCTGCGAAAGTGCCTGGGCGATCTGAGAGGTTCAAGCGTACATAATAGCCGCCTTCATGAGCTCTTAAAGGTGCTCGCTGGTAAGGAGCTAACTTCTCAACCGGCATGGTGAAGACTGGGCGCACATTATTTTCTGATTTCTCAATTCGTGCGGTTTCGATTAAATCTCCTACCACACTTGAGGCTGTTGGGCCCTCACCTGCGCCTGGTCCAACTTGCATAATTTTGCCAACAAAATCCCCATCAACACAAACGCAGTTTGTCACACCAGAAACCTGACCAATGGCAGATTCACTTGGAACAAGTGTCGGATGAACCCGCTGCTCAATGCCTTCGTCTGTTTTTAAAGCAACACCAAGCAATTTAATTCTATAGCCAAGATCTTCAGCCGCCTTGATATCTTCCGGTGTGATTTTCTCTATACCTTCGATGTAGATATCTTTAAACGAAGTTTCCGTGCCAAAGCTCAATGTCGTTAGCAAGGCCAGTTTATGGGCCGCATCAATCCCGCCTACATCAAACGAAGGATCTGCTTCCGCATAACCTTCTTCTTGTGCGGCTTTTAGAATTTCGTCAAATGGCTTTCCCTCATTTTGCATGGCCGTCATCATGTAATTACATGTGCCATTTAAAATGCCATAAACCCTTTGGATCGGATTGCCTGAAAGGCTTTCTTTTAAGGACTTCACAATAGGAATGCCACCAGCGACAGCTGCTTCAAACAATAAAGCACAGCCATTTTCTTCAGCCAGTTTAGCAAGCTCTGTGCTGTGAACTGCCAACATGGCTTTGTTTGCAGTTACTACATCTAAGCCTCGTTTAAGCGCTATTTTGGTGGCTTCAAGGGCTGGGCCATCTGTGCCACCGGTTAGCTCAACATAAACATCAATATCACCAGATTGGGCCAGCTCTTCTGGGGTGTCAAACCAGCTATAACCACTGATATCTACGCCGCGGTCTTTGCTTTTATCCCGTGCGCAAACAGCGGTTACCTTAAGTGGGCGGCCAAGTTTGCGGGCAATATCTTCGCCATTGCTGTTATTTAGCATGCGGATAACGCCGCAGCCTACTGTTCCTAGGCCAGCTAGCCCAATTTTTAAAGGCTCATTCATTTTAATTATTTTCCGTATTAACGTGCGATTGGCACAACGTTATGCATGTTTTTAGGTTCTTCGGCGAGAAATCTTTTTACATTTCTGGCAGCTTGGCGAATTCTTTGTTCATTTTCCACAAGTGCAATGCGAACAAAGCCTTCTCCATATTCTCCAAAACCAATACCAGGGGCGACAGCTACATCAGCTTTTTCAAGTAAAAGTTTTGAAAATTCTAATGAGCCCATTTCCTTGCAACTTTCAGGAATTGGCACCCATGCAAACATAGTTGCAGGTGGGGATGGTATGTCCCAGCCAACACGCGCGAAACTATCAACTAAGCAGTCTCTGCGTTTTTTATAGAGCGCGCGCATGTCATCAACACAGGATTGATCTCCTTTTAGGGCTGCTGTTGCTGCAACTTGAATGGGGGTAAAAGCGCCATAATCAAGGTATGATTTCACGCGGGCAAGGGCCCCGATCAGGCGTTCATTACCAACCGCAAATCCCATACGCCAACCTGGCATTGAATATGTTTTCGACATTGAGGTGAACTCAACGGCAACATCTTTAGCCCCATCGACCTCAAGGATCGAAGGCGGCGGATTGTCATCAAAATAAACTTCAGAATAAGCCAAATCTGAAAGTAAGATGAGGTCATTCTTTCTAGCGTAGGCAACAACCTCTTTATAAAAATCAAGGCTAGCTACTTTTGCCGTTGGGTTTGATGGATAATTCAGGACCAAAGCCACAGGTTTTGGCACTGAAAAATGCATAGCTCGATCAAGAGCTTCCATGAATTTGTCATCAGGCTCTACTGGCAAATGTCTGATCACGCCACCAGAGATGATAAAACCAAAGGCATGGATCGGATAAGTTGGGTTAGGCACAAGCACAACATCACCAGGTGCGGTGATCGCTTGAGCCATATTTGCAAAGCCTTCTTTTGAGCCAAGCGTTGCCACTATTTCTGTGTCTGCGTTTAATTTCACACCAAAACGGCGCTCATAATAAGCAGCTTGTGCTTTGCGAAGCCCTGGAATGCCTTTAGATGCTGAATAACGATGTGCACGTGGATCACGCACAGCTTCAACCATTTTTTCAACGATATGTTCTGGTGTTGCTCCATCCGGATTTCCCATACCGAAATCAATGATATCGGCGCCGGCCGCTCGTGCATCTTGCTTTAAGCGGTTAACTTCAGCAAATACATAGGGGGGGAGCCGTTTGATACGGTGAAAATCGTCGAGCACGAGAATTCCTCATTGATTTATTGGTTGAAAGATATGAGTGCTTTTAAGATGACTTTTGTAGACATTCAGTCATTAAATGCATACTCACTAAATTTGAGTGAGTTTATATAATTTTTTGAAGAATAGAAAATAAAAATCTTAGCTAAGTCGCTCTTTTTTTTCTGACGGATAAGCGTAAGGTGCAGATTTATCTGCCTTCAATCTCTTTAACGGCCTGTTGTCTGTGAGTTTTTTTCTGTGTGTCCAATAGCTCAGATAGTAGATCTTGCTCTTTGGCTGTGAGCGCTTCATTGGCTTCGTCACGAGAAATAGACATATCTGGCCATGGCAGAGTTGTGGTGGAGCACCCTGCAAGTGTCATAAGGCTAAAGGCAGACATGAGAATGATGAGAGGTTGTCTGATTTTATTGAAAAGACGGTTGTTGAAAATGCCTTTATTTTTTAGGCTTCTATTTTTCAGACCTGGTTTCATTATCTTCTGCTTAGGTAAAATTGAATACGCACACGAAATATTTTAGTAGCGTAACATTGTTCACTAAATATGGCTATTATTTGATTCTTTTAATAAGCCCAAGGGAAATCTGAAAGATAAGTTAATTTTTACCACATTAGAGATTTTTTATACTACTTGATCTCTTATAAATATTAGCCTCTTAAGATTGGATAGAGCGAAGCTAACAGAAGTAATGCGCAGAGATAGTTAAATGTTTTTCTGCTCACCTCATTTTGTATTATTTTCCTCATTGTTTCTCCCATGGTTGCCCAAATATTCGTTGAAAAAATACTTGCTACAACAAAGGCGAGTGCAACAATTGCGACATTACTAACCGGTTGGTTTACTGGAGTGTATAGGCTGATGGCCGTTAGTGCCATTGTCCATGCTTTGGGGTTGATCCATTGAAATGCAACGGCTTCCAAGAAAGTAAGCGGCCTGTTTTGAGAGGTATTTCCCTCAATCGCTTCTTTATTTGGCTTCGTTGCTGTGGCTATTCTCCAGGCCAGATAAAGAAAATAAATGGTACAAGTAATTTTCAGTGCCAGATAACTATGAGGAACAATTTCAAAAACCTTAGAAATTCCCATTCCGACCAGAAACACCATGATTGGGAAACCAAGCCCAATTCCCAGCATATGCGGTATGGTACGTACCACTCCATAATTCATGCCTGAGGCCAACAGCATGATGTTGTTCGGCCCGGGCGTGCAGGTTGAAATTAACGCGAATAAAAATAGTGATATTAAAAGATCGTATGTCATGAGCTGATGTTAGTGCGACACAAAAGCAATTACCTTGCTTTTATTCTGCTCTAATATATTATTTTGCAACATATGACGGATATTGACAAAATAGATCGCAGAATATTGCGCGAGCTTGAGCTTGATGGACGGATCAGCAATGCTGATTTGGCGACCAGAGTTGGGCTTTCACCATCTGCTTGCTTGCGCCGTGTTCAAGAATTAGAGCGGCGAAAAATCATCCTTGGTTACAAAGCGGTTTTAGATCGCTCTTACGTGGGGGGCGGTTTTACGGTGCTTGTTACCGTTGGCTTGTCTCGGCATCTTAAAACTGATCAAGAAGCTTTTGAAAAAGCTATGAAGGCGGCGCCAGAAGTGCGTGAGTGCCATAATGTTTCTGGCGCTATTGAATATTTTTTACGGGTCGAAGTGGCTGATCTTGAAGCTTATAAATATTTTCACACTGAAGTTCTTGGCACTGTACCTCAGGTGAGTAGCATCACATCTTACATCTGCATGGCTTCAGCGAAAGATGAAAGAGGCTGAACTTTATGGAAAGAGCGGCAATTGCTCCAGGCCTGTTTGTTCGCTCAATCCAAATGCGATATTGAAATTTTGCAGCGCTTGGCCAGCAGACCCTTTCACCAAATTATCAATGGTTGAAATGACAATCAGCTGATTTTTCACTCTGCTTTCGAACAAGCCGATCAGGCAATGGTTTGAACCTCTTACATGTTGTGTGCCGGGTGTGACGCCATCTGGTGCAACATGAATGAAAGCTTCATCTTTGTAAGCCTCTTCCATAGCTGCTCTAGCGTCTTTAATGGTTTGCCCCCCTTTTAACGTGAGGTAACAAGTGATGAGCTCACCTCTACTCATTGGCACAAGGTGGGGGGTGAACGTGACTTGAAGATCGCTTACACCAGCGGCTTTGTTGATCTCTTGCTCGATTTCAGGTGTGTGGCGATGATTACCAATCGCATATGGACTAAAACCTTCACCAGCTTCGCAAAAGAGTGTGTTTTGCTTCAAGCCCCGCCCTGCTCCAGAGACACCAGAGGCCGCGTTTAAGATCATATTCTCAGTTTCGATCACACCTGATTTTACCAATGGCAGCATTGCCATTAGCACAGCTGTTGGGTAACACCCTGGGCAGGCGATGATCCGTGCGTTTTTAATGTCGTCTCTGTTATGTTCAGTGAGGCCGTAAGCCACTTCTTTATAAAGATCAGCATGATCGTGCGAGCGGCCATACCATTCGCTATAGACGGCTGTATCTCTCAAGCGGAAATCTGCTGACATATCAATAACTTTTACACTCGATGGCAAAGTAGAGATGATGTCTTGCGCAGTGCCGTGTGGCAACCCGCAAATAGCGGCGTCAACCTCATCCCAATTGATATCATCTGATGTGACCATATCTGGCAGGTTTGCCATACGAAGATGAGGGAACACATCTGCAACTGGTTTGCCTGCGTGTGTATTTGCAACAAGACCTGTTAGCTCAATATTCTCATGTGGCACAGCCAATCGCATAAAGTCACCGCCCGTATAACCTGAGGCGCCGATGATAACTGTGCGTATTTTTTGTGCTGACATGATTTTTCTCTTTTGAAAAGCAAATAAATTTTCTTGTTTCTTTATAATGAACAAGTGATTTGGACAATAAAAAAAGGAAGTTGGTTCTCTCTCACGGCTATTTCAAGTGCTATCGCAATTGAGCCCACGAGGTGCGATGCTAGGCATCGGGCTGCGCTGGCGCTTCGCCATGTCCCTCAGCCCGAAGTGGGCTGATCTCCTTCTTCATGTCGAAAGATCGTATTTATGTACAATAAAAAAGGGCCTTGCAATCTGCAAAGCCCTTTTTGAAAACTCAAGTTTGCTTTAAGGGCTTCAGATGCCCACAAAGCATCCGCCAACTTAACGTTTCGAGAACTGGAAGCTACGACGGGCTTTTGCTCTACCGTATTTCTTACGTTCAACAACGCGGCTATCACGAGTTAGGAAGCCACCTTTTTTCAGAACCGGGCGAAGAGCTGGTTCGTAATTTGTCAACGCTTTTGAAATGCCATGGCGGATCGCACCAGCCTGGCCAGAAAGGCCACCACCGTGAACAGTTGCCACAATGTCAAACTGAGTTTCGCGATCAGCAGCTTTAAGCGGCTGACGGATGATCATTTGCAAAACAGGGCGTGCGAAATAATCAGTATCAATCTTCTTATTGATGATGATTTTACCGCTACCAGGCTTTACCCAAACGCGAGCAACCGCGTCTTTTCTTTTACCTGTTGCGTATGCACGGCCTTGTGCATCTAGTTTTTGAACATAAACAGGTGCGTCTGAGCTTACTGTTTCTTCGCTGTTACCGCCCAGCTCTTCTAGGGATTTAATTTCTTCAGCCATCTAGATTAGCCTTTCCGATTGTTTTTATCATTCATGGCGCCAACATCCAACGGTTGTGGATCTTGTGCTTCGTGAGTGTGCTCACCGCCAGCGAAAATGCGTAGATTTGTCATTTGCTTACTTGTCAAAGGACCGCCTGGCATCATGCGCTCAACAGCTTTTTGCAAAACACGCTCTGGGAAGCGACCATCAAGAATTTGATTTGCTTTTCTTGATTTGATGCCACCTGGGTGACCTGTGTGCCAGTAATATGTTTTGTTTTCACGTTTTTTGCCCGTAAGCACAACTTTGTCAGCGTTGATCACAACAATGTTGTCACCGCAATCCATATTTGGTGTGAAAGTCGCTAGGTGCTTACCGCGCAAACGATAGGCAATGATAGATGCAAGGCGACCAAGAACAAGGCCTTCTGCGTCAATCAAAACCCATTTTTTCTCAATATTTGAGGGTTTTGCCGTAAAGGTTTTCATTATTTTTTCCTTTTTGCACTGTTCTGTCAGTGCCAAAACTTAAAGTGTGCTAATTTTAACTTGCTAAAAATAAAACCACCCCGCTGAGAGCCAGGCTTATTTCTTTTAAAATTTAGCTGATTTAAAATTTCAAAACGCGCTGAAAAATACCAGCGCCAAAAGTCGATAGCGCTTTTTAGACAAAGCTCATCTTCGTGTCAACAAAATAATAATACTCCTTATTTTTCAACACCTTAATAATGTGGTATTTTAATACCTTAGTTATTTTTAACCTATTATTCTCTATTGCAGAACCAAACTCTTTCGCAAAATTAGTATTCAATAAGTACTTTTTACCAGTTTTTGTCACGAAACCCCTTGCCATTGGCTTTATAGATTGCTGCTATGCACAAAACAATTATGAGGGAAGACAAATGACTGAAGGACCAAACCAGAAATTTTCCACGCTTGCCGTTCATGCCGGTGCTGCTCCTGATCCGACGACTGGCGCTCGTGCCACTCCTATTTACCAAACGAGTTCCTATGTGTTTGATGATGTTGATCACGCAGCCTCTCTTTTTAACCTTGAAGCCTTTGGCAATATCTATACACGCCTGATGAACCCCAATAGTAATGTACTTGAGGAGCGCATTACAGCACTTGAAGGTGGAACCGCGGCTCTTACCACGGCTTCTGGTCATGGTGCGCAATTGCTTGTTTTTCACACCTTGCTAGAACCTGGCGATGAATTTATTGCTGCCAAACAATTATATGGTGGTTCTCTCAACCAGTTTGCCCATAGTTTTAAGAAATTTGGTTGGACTGCCAAATTTGCAGATATTGATGACCCTCAAAGTTTCCAAGCACAAGTTACAGAAAAAACCAAAGCTATTTTTGTTGAGTCGATTGCTAACCCTGGTGGTATCGTCACTGATCTCAAAGCGATTTCAGAAATAGCCAAAGCGGCTGGCGTTCCGCTTATCGTAGACAACACTCTTGCCACTCCTTATCTCTGCCAACCGAAAGAACATGGGGCTGATATCATCGTACATTCCATGACAAAATTTTTAGGAGGACATGGTAACTCGCTTGGTGGAGTACTTGTTGATTGCGGCACGTTCGACTGGATGGGATCTGGTAAATATAAAACCCTCTCTACACCTTGCGATAGTTATCATGGCATGGTTTTAGGTGAAGTTTTTGGCCCTATTGCATTTGCGATTGCTTGCCGTGTTCTTGGTCTTCGAGATCTCGGCCCTTGTATTTCGCCTTTTAATGCGTTCATGATTGCAACTGGTATGGAGACCTTGCCTCTTCGCATGAAACAACATTGTGCCAACGCGCTTGAGGTTGCGAACTTTTTAAAGACCCATGAAAAAGTAGCTTGGGTGAATTATGCAGGCCTGCCTGACAATGCTTATCACGAGCGCGCTAAAATCTACTGCCCTCGGGGTACCGGGTCTGTTTTCACTTTTGGCCTTAAAGGTGGCTATGATGCCGGTGTGAATTTGGTGAACTCTGTTAATCTCTTTAGTCATCTGGCTAATGTTGGAGACACGCGCAGTCTGATTATTCACCCAGCCTCTACCACGCACCGTCAACTTGCCGATGAAGACCGAAAAGCGGCTGGTGCTGGTGATGATGTGGTTCGGCTATCTGTGGGCATTGAGGATGCTGCAGATATTATCGCGGATTTGGATGGGAATCTCTAAAATAACTCACGGGCTATTCCGCAGCTGTCGCTGCGGGCCTACTTCTTTGATGTGCTTCAGGTTGCCCACTAGCAACCGCATTGTGCGGCGCAACGCGCCGGGCTGCACTGGCGCTTCGCCATGTCTCCTAGCCCGAAGTGGGCTAGGCTCCTTCATCGTGTAGAACCTAACTAAGAATAAAAAAACCGGTCCCTTTTGAGACCGGTTTTCTTGTTTCTTACCTATCCGTTCCTAACTCACTTAGCGGCGGAAGTTACGACGGAAGTTTCTGCGGAATTTACGCCCTTTGTTGAACTTCTTAAATTTAAAGTGGCCTCTTTTGTAGAACTTCTTGCCATAGTAACCGCGCTTATATTTGTAACCATAGTTATGACCGTAATAGTGGTTATGGCCATAATAGTGTTTTTTCCATCCGCCTGCATTGGCGTCGCTTGCTGAAGCGGTTAGTGCTGTGAAGCTGATTGTTAGAACTGCGATTGCGCTGATGATCATTGTTTTTAAAGTGTTCATTGTATTTCTCCATTTTTAGTTGCGCTTCAGATGCCCACTAGGCATCCGCGCTGTTTAGTTGCGCTTCAGATGGCTTCTCTGTGCTTCAGATGCCCACTTGGCATCCGCAAGAAGCAACCGCGCTGTTTTGTGTTTTCATCTTAGTTTACTGCGCTTCGCTTTTTTTCTTGCCCCGCGCTGTTGATGATTTGACA
The DNA here is from genome assembly GCA_017640685.1 of Hyphomicrobiales bacterium. Taxonomy (GTDB): domain Bacteria; phylum Pseudomonadota; class Alphaproteobacteria; order Rhizobiales; family HXMU1428-3; genus HXMU1428-3. The sequence continues at coordinate 13,366 of JAEPQF010000028.1, read as the reverse complement.
ATAGGAGATTGCGAAAAGAATAGATGTGTGAATTATCACAAAGCATTTTTATGCTTCAGATGCTTTCTTTTTAATGCGCCTTCAGGTTGCCCACTAGCAACCGGCGCGTAATGTGCCTTCAGACCACTCACGATGCAACCGGTATGGCAGACGTATTAACCTCTCACGGTTATTTTAAAATTTAGCGGAGTTCTCCTGGTGTGATGCCGATGGACCTTTTCATCTTGGAGGTCATATGTGATTGAGACGCGAAACCACATATGGCTGCAATGTCTGATAATTTTTGATCCGTTGTGATGATTAGATTGCGGGCCTTTGCCATGCGCCGATCTAAAATATAGCTGTGAGGCGTTTTTCCCATTGCTGCTTTGAACGATCGATTAAAAAAGCCTTCTGATAAATTTAGCATACCTGCTAAATCTTTGACCTTTAATGTCCCGGACATTTTCGCTTCGATAAATTCATCCACGCATTTCAATCTACGTTTCGTCATCCAGCGACCAATTGACTTTTCTTTTACACATTCTTGCGAGCTTGAAAGGAAAGAACAAAGTTTTACGATCTGCTCTTCATATTCTAACGGGTCAAACACATCTCTTGAAATCACCATACGCCTCAGACATTCAGCTGTTGGGATCGCTCTTGGTTCTATGAGGTCTGTAAATTGGTTTTGCGGTAACTGATCGCTAAATTTTTCTCCCAAGATTTTTATATTCAGATACTCCCCTCCCCGTTGAGATTTTGATGTCACTTCACACCCTTTAGGGAGAAAAGCCACGCCATTCGCCCGCGCGCGAAAGGGCATAATTTTATCTGAGGCGAACCCGTGCATGCCTTCTTGACTATCAAAGGCAAAACCTATGATGGGGAATGAAGGTATATAATTCACATCATATTTTTGAGGAGGTAATAAACTCAGCTCATAGTCACCAACTGTCATAATTTGAGGAACTAAATTATGACGTCTTAGCTTTCTGTTCGATTGCTCTGTTTCATATGACTTGTGCATGATTTTTTAAACACTATCTCTTTTGCTAATAAACTTTCAAGTGCTTGTGTCCATTTTAGGTCTGTTTTTTGAAAGACGAACTTATTTTTATTCATTAGTAGATATATTTTATTTCCTAAGATCATTTTCCAAAATATATGGAGCTTCTTCATGCCTTTATTTTCATTAGATGATTTACACCAAGCTATTCGCTTTGTTGAAACACTTGTGCCAAAAACGCCGACCCATCATTGGCCTCTTTTATCAAAACGAACAGGCGCAAGCGTCTATGTAAAGCATGAAAACCACACACCAATTGGCGCGTTCAAAGCTCGAGGTGTTCCGCTGTTTGTTCATGAACTTGCTCAATCTGGAATTTCTCTCAATGGTTTGGTCACCGCTACACGTGGTAACCATGGGCAAGCTGTAGCATTAGCTGCAACGAAACATGGACTTCCCAGTGTGATTGTTGTGCCTGAAGGCAACTCTATTGAAAAGAACGCTGCTATGGAAGCATTTGGAGGTGAAGTTATTATCTCAGGAGCTGACTTTGAAGCCAGCCGGCGCGTGGCTGCAGAGATTGGTGATGAGCGCGGCTTTCATATGGTCCCTCCCTTTCATTCTGACATTGTCAAAGGCGTTGCGACTTATGCTTATGAACTTTTTCAATCTACTCCTCCCCTTGCCGCTGTTTATGTTCCGATTGGTATGGGCTCAGGTATTTGCGGCCTTATAACCGTGCGGGATTTGCTCGGACTTGATACTGAAATCATCGGCGTGGTTGCTAAGAATGCACCTTCTTATGGTCTGTCATTTGATGCTGGTGAGATTGTTGGAACAGAAACGGTTTCAACCTTTGCTGATGGTATTGCTTGCCGTGCGCCAGACCAACATGCCTTTGACATTATCAATAATGGTGCCTCTCGGGTTCTTCAATTAAGTGAGGATGAGATCGCTGCTGCTATGCGCGTTTTTTATTCTGACACTCATAATATTGCAGAACCGGCCGCTGCAGCTGGACTTGCTGGATTGATGCGCGAGCAAGAAAAATATGCTGGCAAGAATGTTGGTGTTATTTTATCTGGCTCGAATGTGGATGTTTCCGTTTACAAAGATGTGCTCTCAGGGAACACGCCTGTAGTTTAGTTTTCTCTCACGGGCTATTCCGCTGCTGAAGCAGCGGGCCCAACAAGGTGCGGCGCTAAGCGCCGGGCTACGCTGACGCTTCGCCATGTCCTAACGCCGAAGTGGCGTTACTCCTCCTTCGTCTAGTGAGATTTAAAAACAACTAGCAACCGCTTTTTAGTGGCGCTTCAGATGCCCACTAAGCATCCGCGCTTTTTAGTTCGGCTTTAGGTTGCCTACAAGCAAACGCCGTTTTAGCGCGGCTTCAGTTGCCCACTAGCAACCGCTTTTTTTAGCTTGGCTTCAGGTTGCCTACTAGCAACCGCCATATAAATTCCGACTGTGCCAGAGGCTGGCGCTTAGGAGGATAACGGCGCCACCTTGGTGATAGAGGGCAAGGTCTAGTGGCACGAACTGCAAGAGCGTTACAATCCCCAGCGCGATTTGAGCCAACGTAAATAGAAGCAACAGTCCTGCTCCTTTGATGGCCAATCCTTTGTTCGCAAGTCCGCTTTTAGAAATCAAACATTGGATGAAATGCAACAGCACAACGATGGCAATCACGTAAGCGATCATGCGGTGGTTGAATTGAACGGTGAGGACATTTTCAAAGAGGTTTTTCCAAAACGGTGTCATAACATCCAGGCCATTTGGAATGAAGCGGCCATCCATCAGAGGCCAGGTGTTGTGAGCTTTGCCTGCTTTTAGGCCAGCTACGAATGCGCCGGCGATAATTTGAAAGAAGATCAAACCGGTGATGAAATAGGCTGGGCTTTTTAAGTGCGCCTTCAGTTGCCCACCAGAAACCGCATTGTTATCATCCCGCCTTAAGCCAATGGCGACCCAGAAGATGTATGAGAACAACAGAACGGCTAACCCTAAGTGAGCGGCGAGGCGATATTGGCTGACATCAACCCGCTCAGTGAGACCGCTTGCAACCATGTACCACCCGACAAAGCCTTGCAGCCCGCCGCCTAAAAACATCAGCCAGAATTTTGGCTTCAAAGAACTTTCAACACGCTTTGTGATCAAGAAAAATAAGAACGGCACAAAGAACGCAAGACCAATAAAGCGGCCTAAAAAGCGATGTCCCCATTCCCACCAGAAAATGGATTTGAACTCATCAAGGCTCATGCCTTCGTTGATTTCTTTATATTGTGGGATTTGTTTGTATTTCTCAAACGCTTTATTCCAATCCTCAATATTCAAAGGAGGAATGGCGCCGACAATTGGTTTCCATTCAGTAATTGAAAGACCTGAACCTGTGAGGCGTGTGGCACCGCCAACGATGACCATCGCAAAGATAAGAGCGCAGATCATAAATAGCCAAATTTGAATAGCTGGGCGTGCTTTGATTTGTTTTTCTGTTGGAGCGTTGGTTACTGACAGTACCATTCTATAGTAAATCCATTTTTGATGCCCCTTCAGGTTGCCCACAAGCAACCGGGGCGTTGATGCCCCTTCAGGTTGCCTACAAGCTACCGGGGCGTTGATGCCCCTTAAGCTCACTACTTAGTGCGGCCTTTGCTGATGCTCAGAAAGCATTTAGGCTAGCTTCCGCATAGCAATCGGGGCGATTACAGCTTTTCCCAAACATCAGTTTGCCTTGGGCTTTTTTGGGCTTTGGACAAACATTTTAATCCTCACAGATGGGGTTTATAGCGCAGTGTTTTGCGCTCGTATAGCTATATCCTTGATTTTTTATGATGGGACATAATGGCGCGGTGAGTGGTGGGTTGATCTTTTATGGCCTGTTAAACGTATTATAGGTATGGCGCTCTTCAGGCTTGTTCATTATAAGAGGAGCGGATAAACTTATATTTCGTCCAATTTTTGAATTTAAAGGCCTTTTCTTACATGAACCCCAAGCTAAGACGAATAATCGGATCACTGCTATTTGCCCTATTTCTTATTTTTCACATTACATTCGTGATCGCGCTGGCCTATGGCATTTTGCCTGGCACGTCACAGCTTGTGCAAATTATATATATGGCGGTTGCGGGGACAATTTGGGTGATCCCGGCTGCGATGATTATCAAGTGGATGAATGGTAGTTAGTTTTTAGTTTGTTTTTGCTCATGAAAAGTGACGCCAGGGCTGGTTCTGAAAACGTGCTGAATTAGTTTTATGGCGATGGTTGGTTTTTCTGGGTGTTGATCTTGATAAACAGTAATGGCTTCGCTTTTTTCCCGGTAAACTCGAAATAGCAAATCTCCTCGAAATGGTAGCGCTCCAGAGTTATCTGCCCCCTCCTCCTTATCTGAGCTTGTGGTATTAGAGGTGTTTATTTCTGAACATCTTTGTTTTTGGGTCTGATTTTTGGCGTCTATTTTTTTCATAGCAATTTGATACCAAAAGAAGAGTGCTAAGCAGCTGAGGAAAAACAAGGGTGGCACCACAATCATCAAGACTTTTATGCTCTCGCCTAAGGATTGATAGGTATCAAACAACTCCTTCCAGAACTCAATATTTTGCATGATGTGTCCAACTTTCCTATTAACCGACTACAATAAAATATACGATTTTGGTATATTTTGAAAGTAAGATTAATGGATGTGCTCCATGTTTTTTAAGGAGCACTCAGTGAATTCTGTTCATTCCACTCTCTACACGCAGTTGATCGCAGGCTTGAAGCAAGCTCGTCTTGATGCTGATCTTACTCAAGTGGAACTGGCTGAGCGCTTAGACAAACCTCAACCTTACATCGCGAAGATTGAAGGGTGCGAGCGCCGCTTGGACATTGCAGAATTCGTTGAATATGCGTCTGCCCTTGGCCATGAGCCTGATGCCTTGTTTAAAGCGTTGCTTGTTGATGTGAAATTGTAAAAACTCCCAATATAGTTTACCTACTTAATCTTGAACTGGTTGCGGATTGCGAGCAGGAGTAAGAATATAAAGAGCAAGCTCAAGAGTGAGTGGACTATGCCTTGGACGGCGGCTTTGAAGGGGATGTCTGTTTTTGTATTTTCCACCTTAGCTGACTTTGCCTCGTAAGTTCTTTTGATTTTTAGGTCGTATGGTTTTGGGTTGCTAGCAACTTCTACGTTTTTGTTCGCGCCATTTTTGTTAAGTCCGTAGAGGCAGAGCTCGGCTTGTTTGACGATGTTTGTTTTGGTGAGCCCTAAGATCAGCAATGAGTTTTTTAGCCCGATTGTGTAGGCGGCTTCTTTTGGGGTGAGCTGACTGTTGTGGCATTTGGTTTTATCCACCAGCCCAGCGCCTGAGAGGGTTAGATTTGCAAAGAGCCAGAGGCACGCAAACCACCAGAGGGTTGGACGAATGAAAGAGCGGCCGAAGTCTGAGAAGAGTTCGTAAAAGACGCCTGCCCAATAGCGAGCAGAACTTGCAAACCCTTTTTTCCAAGGGAAAAGGCAGTCCGTGATGTGTCTACGCGAACGGATTTCACCGGCAAAGAACTTCATTTCATTTTCATGATCATGAGCCTGAATGGCTAGGCGTTTTAAAGCGCGGTAATGGGCTTCTTCATTTGGGTTACGACGATTGTTGGTGAATTTGTTCCAGATGTGTTTGAGAACTTCACCCTTGTGATAGAGCTTGCGATAATTTGAAGGCGTTAATTTATATACACTTCTCCAAAAAGCTCTGAACAGGAAAGCTCTGAATAGTAAATTCCACCAATATCGTTGCCATTTCAAAGGACTTTGTATTTTTTTTGATGGGACTGGATAGTCTTCATATGAAGGTGCTGGTAGCAGCTGGATATTATCTAAACGAGGACTTTCTGCGAAATTGGCTTGAGAAAAATCTGGAATATTAAAAATAAAATTCGCTTTTTCTAAATTAAAAGAACGTTTTACTAATATTGCTTCAAAGTTTGTACTACTTTTAAATTGTGAATGCGCAAAGTAGAGATTTTTCTCAAAATCAGCATTTGAAAAGTGTGCATTACCCGAAACACAAATCTTATGGAAATATGCATCACCTAAGAACACTGACTTATGAAAAATCGCTTTTGATTTAAAAACAACGTCACCAAAAAAAGCCCTTCTCTTAAAAACAATCTCAGAAAAATCAGCTGATTTGAAAAACCTTGCGTTTCCAAAAAAAGCATTATCTTCGGTTACTGCTTTTTTAAAAATCGAAACCCCTTTGAATCTAACTTTACTGAATTGCATACCATGCTCAAAAATCACCCCACGAAAACTAACATTTGAGATGAATTTTGCTTCATTGAAATATGCACTTCCTATAAATATTGCCTCTTCAAATATAGATACATCGATAAATCTGGTATCACCAAAATGTGCTCCACCATCAAATATTGCCTTGCTGAAGGATACCACTGCCTTAAAAATTGCGTTACAGAAGTAAACATCTTCATTAAAAAGACTGTTCTCAAAACTTACATCACTAGGAAAAATAAACCCATCAAAATCTATATATTTACCTGGATAAGGTTGTGACCGAAACCCTCCAGTAAAGTTTTTCTCTTTAACGCCCCCAAATTCCCTAATAACAGAGACTTGACTGTTCTTAAATTTTAGATTTGAGAAATTGACAAATGCTTCATCAAGCCAAGATTGAATTTTGGGCTCTCTCTTATCCAAACTCCTAATATTGCCATACAAGACATCTCTGTCTACTTTCCATTTCCCCGCTTTTTCTAGCTCCTCCTTTCTTACCAACATGTCTTCGGCCCATTTATTCCAGACCTCACGCCCTTCTAAAAACCGATCAATGTGTTTTTGAGTTTGTTCGTCTATTTCGCGGATAGGCTTTGCTTCTTGGCTTTCAGGTGTTTTGGGCTCTGACATGATTTTGCTCGAGGTTTTTCTTTGGCTCTTTTGTTTTTACTTCTTCACTCAAAGTAAAGTTTGCATTGATGTCAAATGGTTAGAGTATTGCGGTGAGTTATTTTGGGGGAGTGTTGTATTTTGTTGGCTGGGTGAGGGTGTGGTGGAGGAATACGGGGAGATCTATCGAGTGGAGAGGAGTAGTTTGTTTTCTCTCACGGCTATTCCTCGCTACGCTCGGGCCTACTTTTTTTGTTGTGCTTCGGTTGCCATTTTTTGTGCTTCAGATGCCCACTAGGCATCCGCAAAGCAACCGCACTGTGCGGCGCTCGCGCCGGGCAGCCCTGCTGCCATGTCCTGACACCGAAGTGGCGTCACTCCTCCTTCGTGTAGTTAACCTTACTCTCCGTAGTCATCCCGGGCTTGACCCGGGATCCATTTTGGCTGGGCTGGATAATGATGGTATGCGGTGAGTTAAGTGGGGTTTGGGGAGTTGGCAGTATCACTTAACTATCGGACTCGTGGAGAGGTGGATCCCGGGTCGGGCCCGGGATGACGGAGTGTGATAGGCGGGTGGGAGAGCAGAGTTTTTAGTTAAGAAGAATACTCACCATCAACTTATTCCCACAGGCGTTATCTCTCAAAACGAAGAAGGAGCTCAGCCTACTTCAGGCTGAGGGACATGGCGAAGCGCCAGCGCAGCCCGGCGCGTTGCGCCGCACCTCGTAGGCCCGAGCGGAGCGAGGAATAGCCGTGAGAGAAAAATTACTCCACATCTAGTTTTTGCCATTTGTTTTTCAGTCTGAAAGGCAAGCCGGAGAGGAAGGTTTTTATGTAGCGTTGGTGTTGGTATTCGCCGTTGAGGGATACGCGTGGCAGGGCCATCATGTGGTCTTTGTGCTCTTTATAAAGCACGGCTTTTCTTGTGGTCACCGCTGTTTTGAAGCCGAATTTTTTTACAAGCTCAAAGTCTCTTTTGTTCGCGGCGCAATTGCTGCCATAGGGAAAGGAAAAATGAGTGGCTTTTTCACCCAGCTCTTTTTCCATGATGTCCATGCCGATTTTAATTTGCTCATCCGCTTCTTCTTCGCTCAAAGTTGCGATGGCGAAGTGAGACTTTGTGTGAGCGGCCAGTGTAATCAGCGGTTCTTTATTTAGCTCTCGCAATTCTTCCCAGTTCATGACCAGATTTTTACTCAGCGCGTCGATGTCGTAGTCATGTGCTTTTGCCATTTCGCGAATGGTTGCGCGTTGCTCATGCTGGTTGCTTCTGCGCATGGGCCAATAGATTTTATCAAACGCTCTGAATTTTTGCTCGGTTGTCACCGCCTCTAGCACTTCGCCCTTGTTATATGGATTTTGGATGGCGCTTGAGTTTTTAATGATGTCTTCCAAGGCAAACCACCAGAGTTCGCCTTGATGATTGCTATAGTCAGAGACGATATAAATAGCCAAGGGCACGTTGTGTTTTTTCAAAACCGGGAGCGCGAGGTCACGATTGTCTTTATAGCCGTCATCAGCTGTGAAGACGGCATATGGTTTATTGGATTTGTTGCCCGTTTTTAAGCGGTCATGAAGTTCATCTAGTGAGATGATGTCATAGCCTTCTGCTTTTACCGTTTGTATGGTGCTTTCTAAAAACTCTGGTGTGACGCGCAGGATTGAGTTTGGTGAGAAATCTTCCACTGGGTCATTGTTGATTTGGTGCAACGTGAAGATGATGCCTTCGCCGCGGGTGGCTGGAGACAGGAGCTTATAAAGCCCACTATAATAGAGGACGTTTAACGCAGCTTTGTATAAAACTAAAACTAAACTTGCCATGCCACTTGCGTTACTTGAACCCTAGACCTTTGAAATGACGGTTACTTCGTCATTAAAGGCGATTTATAAATGAAACTGTTGGAGCTTAAAGCGGGTGCTTTAATGTTTTTTGTTTATTATTGGCTCTTACACTAGCACGGCTGTCTTAATATTCCATGATAAATTCGCTGGTAATTTAACCAGTGATGACTAAAACCGCGGGTTTTGGAGAAAAATGGCGATTGATGAGCCCAAATTATATCATTTGGGCTCTTTCTTTAAGCTTCGGCTTCTGTTTCTTTGCTAAGGGAGCCCTCTTTTCTTTCTTCCCTTTCAGCAATTTCAACGTCTTCTGCTTCTGAAATGACCGCTCTTAGGATAACCAGGGCCATTGAAATGAGGAACATCGCCACGAATATCAAGAGACTATAAGTCAATGGATTTGGGGAATTGGGTGTGCTTGGCACATGCGCTTTTGAAACAATTGTAGCATAGGCTGGCGCGATGGCACTGTCTTTTCTTGCTTCAGCATCGCGGAAGCGGGCGAGGTAGGTATTCAACAGATCTCTGTTTGTGCGGGCTTCGCGCTCAAGCGCTCTTAGCTGAATTTCGTCACCATCTGATTGGGTTGATTGGTTTTTCAAATCGTTGAGGCTTTTGATCAGCGATTCTTCTCTGGCTCTGGCGATTTTGGCATCATTTTCCATTGTGCGGACGATGCGGCGCATTTCTGATCTGATTTGTGTGTTCACACCGCGCAATTCTGAACGCACCTGAACGAGACGAGGATGTGATGGTAGCAATGTTGCGCCAAGTTCTGCTAGTGAGCGCTGTATGCGGCTTCTTTGTTCGAACAGGCGCTGGATTTGCGGGGAGCGCATGGTTTCTGTCGCATTGGCAACTTCGCCGTCGCGCTCTAACATTTCGCGGATGAGTTTTGCGCGAATTTCTGAATCTGCTCTGCGCTCTCTTGCGGCAATGATGCGGCTATTAAGCTCGGTAAGTTGCTGGCGATCTAACGTGACATTAGAGCTGCTGGTTTTAAACAAACCTTTTTGAGCGCGGTATTTTGCAACGGCGGCTTCAGAGGCTTTGACTTCTTTTTTAAAGTCATCAATCAAGCGAGCAAGGCGAATAGAGTCGTCTTGGTTTTGCAAGACCTTTTCTGATCTTTGCCATTCTATATATGCTTTGGCCAAACCATTGGCGATGGCTTCTGTTTCTTTTGGATCTGTACTGTGATAACGAATGCCGATTACACGGGACTCAGCCAACGGTACGACTTGGATATCTCCGCTGATCATGTCGATGGCGAACTGGCGTTTTACTTCTTCGCTCATATCTTCATATTTTGGCAGACTTGGGTTTTTCAATTTTGAGAAAAAGCCAGTTGTTTTCGATTTGAGACTATTGAGGAATTCTTCATTTTTTAGATAGCCATATTCATCTATGACCTTGGAGAGAATATCTCTTGACTGAATGACCTGAATTTGGCTGAAGATAGAGGCTTTATCAACCAATGTTGTTTCTTGGTTTCGGCCTGCAACGGGATTTTGATAACTTGCAACAGGGGCGACTAGAACTCTTGCTTCTGATACATAGCGCGGTTTCATGTTACTGGTTAGAAAGAATGTGCCAATGGCGCAAAGCAAACTAAGCAAAACCATTTTCATCCAGGAGTTTTTTATGGCTCCTATGAGACTGCCAATACTAAGTTCGTTTGTGTTTGACATATTAAATTCCGTTCTACTTAATCGCACTAAAACTCATTTATTGAGGAGACTTCCTCAGCACATGATATCACTTAACCTTAATTAGCTTAATAAAGGTTACATATCAGTATAAAAGCCAAGAAAAATTTATATTCGTACAATTTTAGAACAATATTAGATAAATTTTAACTATGTTGGCTCATATTTACCCTCAAGTTTAATGTATTTGTATGGGTTTGTAGCGTTATGAGTGTATTTAGGTTTTGCCTATTGATCTCTCTTATGGTCATTTTTACAGGTTGTAGCCATAGGGATGGAGAATTTAAAAACCAATTTGAACTAATTGGTGACCAAGATGTTATTCCTGAGCCGGTTGATGAAAGCTCACGAATAAGCTCCCTTAAAGATAGTGGGTTTCGATTTGGCTTGAGCGAAAGCTTCAGCTCTGAGGAAACTGTTGGTTGGCGCACCCGTGTTGCTCATGCCATTCGCCCTTCAGTTAGCGATCGTGATTGGGAGACAACCTACACCCATGCTGCCCGCGATGAATTTAAATCTATTTCATATGACAAAAACCCAATTGAGATTTATCGCAGAACAGGGCAATGGCCCCTTCGCTATAGCTTAGATACTGGTGATCGCCTTCGGGTGATTGTATATAGTCAGAGGACTTTAACGCGCATCTATACCGTTGATGATAGCGGTTATATTTCTGTACCACTGGTTGGTCAGGTGAAAGCCCGTGGTGTGAGCACGAAACAAGTGCAGCGCAGAATTGCTGCACGATTAAGAGCTAAATACTTACGTGATCCTAAAGTTTCTGTTGAAGTTGCAACTTATCGCCCGTTTTTCGTACTTGGCCAAGTTCAAACAGCAGGACAATATCCTTATGTTGTTGGTATGACAGCTGAAGTGGCTGCAGCAATTGCTGGCGGGTTCACCAGCCGTGCAAATGAGCGCAAGTTCCGGGTGAGCCGGGTTTATAAAGGGCGCCGTTATACATTACTGGTTTCTAAAAACTTCCCGATTTTCCCGGGTGACACCGTATATGTGCGCGAGCGGTTCTTTTAAATAATCCCCTTGCTTGCCCTTCTGACTTCTGTCTTGCCTTTCTGACTTAAGTCATGAAATACATTGGTTGTTAAACTTTTATTTCTTTACATAATAAGTTGTTATAGTCTCTTTTTAAAATGAGGCTATAACTCTTATTATTTCAGCCCCTAGCTTGCGAGATATTTTATGAGCCGGAATTTGCGGATACTCCATTGTTTGCGCGCGCCTGTTGGTGGGCTATTCAGGCATGTTGTTGATTTAGCGGTTGAGCAATCATTAGTTGGGCATGAAGTTGGGGTGATTTATGACCGCTCAACAGTTAGCCCTGCCATTGCTTCTCAACTTGAGTTACTCAATCAAAGGTGTTCTCTTGGTGTTCGATCTGTGACGATGTCTCGTCTCTTACATTTTAATGATTACACTGCGTTTCGGGCTGTTAAAAAATTTGCGATTGATGCGGACGCTCAAATTTTACATGGCCATGGTGCTAAGGGCGGTGCTTATGCGCGGCTTGCAGCTTCCTCTTTAAAACGTTCAAAGCGAAACTGTCTGAGTTTTTACACTCCACATGGCGGTAGCCTCCATTACTCTCCAACAAGTTTTAAGGGAAAATTGTTTTTAGGACTTGAACGCGCTTTGGCTAAGAAAACAAACGGCATTATATTTGAAAGTGCTTATTCTTCGAACATTTATAGCAAAGTTATTGGGCGTGGCTTTTGCCCTGTTAAGGTTATACCAAATGGGCTGAAAGCTGATGAGTTTGTCTCTACGCCTCTTCACCCTGATGCAGCGGATTTTTTATTCATTGGAGAACTTCGGCACCTAAAAGGTGTTGACTTATTGCTTGAAGCCTTTGCACGCTTGTTAAAAGAAGCTCCGTCTTTACGGCTTTCAATTGTTGGTGATGGGCCTGACATGAAACTGTTTCAGGATTTGGCCTCTCAATTAGGCATTGCTAGTAATGTGAAGTTTTGGGGGCGGTTACCAGCGTCTGAAGCTTTTGCTCTTGGCGCTGTTATGGTGGTTCCTTCAAGAGCTGAAAGTTTTCCTTATATCGTGCTCGAAGCAGGAGCTGGATTAAAGCCTCTCATATGCACTGATGTAGGGGGAATTTCTGAAATCGTTGCTGGCAGTTCAACTGAGTTGATTTTACCAGACGACGTTGATGATTTATTTTCAGCAATGAAATTGGCCTTTTCTCAACCCGGTAGAATGATGGCGCAGGCTGAACAACTTCAAGCTTCAATCAAACAAAAATTTACTGTTGAGCAAATGGCCTCTGACATTACCGACTTTTATTTGTCAGCCCTTAAAAGATAACTTCTTTTTCTTATTTTAAGAATTTAAGTGGTCCTTGCTTATTTTTCATATTCCCTACATATCACTTCAGTATTCCCTTCAGCGCGAATGAACTGGGGCAAAAGAGCCACTTCTCACACAATTGTGACTAAGTCTGATGTTTTTGGTCAAAGAAATCGTGTATTTCACTGATTTGAATAGATTTTTAACTGTTGTTATAACAGATTGTTAACTATGTTTTTAAAGAACGAGAGAAATTAAAATAACCTTTAAATATTTTCATTTCTTTGAAGGTTTTTTTTCATAAGGTGTTATCCATCTCGTTTGTCGAGTTTAGTATTGCTACATTTGTGGCCTGTAGTGCGTAAAGGGGTTGATCGGTATGACTGATCAGAATCTAAAAATTGATAATGACTTTGAAGAAAAACCTGAAGAGCAATCCGCTCCTCGGATTGTTGCCTCAAATGATGATAACCCCAAGTTGCACAGCTTAAAATTAAGCGAGACCTCTTCGCTGATCTCTCCTATTGTTTTAAATGGCTGCTACCGCCTTTTAGAAATGCTCATAGTGATGACTATTGGTGTCGCTGGTTATTATGCTTATGTTGATCAAGCTGGAACGCTCAATTTGTTTC
>JAEPQF010000027.1:8905-34726 GCA_017640685.1 Hyphomicrobiales bacterium | reverse complement strand
AAAACGTGTGAAAGTCATGTTTGAAAAAGAGGGCGCAAGAAAAACCTTTAAAGCAGTCACAGAACAAAAACCAACTTTTAAGGACAGAGACCTTTATCCTTTCATATATGATTTAAAAGGAATAAATGTTGCTCATGGTGTGAAAGAAGTACTCGTTGGAAAAAACCTTTTGGAGTTAAGAGATGGTGAAAATGTTCCTCTAATTAAACTTATGGTTAAGGCCGCAAAGAATAAAGGTTATGGCTGGGTAGATTATAAATGGCCCAATCCAGTAACAGGGAATCTCACTGCCAAAAGTGCTTATATTGAAAAATTAGGTAAAGATTATTTCGTTGGTGTGGGCGTATATCAAAAATAAAAATAAACAACTCACCCCTGCAATCATTCTGAAAAATTTCTCTCCTAATCTAGCAGGCCAATAGGGAGTGTGAAATGACAGAAAAACCAATTAGCCGCTATCCAGTTCCAGATATTAATGAGATGCCAGATGACATCAAAGAGATGATTGTCAAAGTCCAAGAAAAGGCTGGCTTTATCCCGAATATCTTTTTAGCTCTTGCCCATCGGCCAGCAGAACTGCGGGCCTTTTTCGCCTATCATGATGCATTGATGGAAAAGGAAAGCGGCCTGTCTCAAGCTGAAAGAGAAATGATTGTCGTTGCCACGTCAAACGCAAACCAATGCCAATATTGCGTTATCGCCCATGGTGCTATTTTGCGTATCAGAGCTAAAAATTCTTATATTGCAGATCAAGTGGCGATTAATTATCGCAAAGCAGACATCAGTGAGCGGCAAAAAGCTATGCTTGATTTTGCCATGAAAGTTTCCAAAGAAGCTTATGAAGTTTGCGATGAAGACTTCACCACACTTCAGGCGCACGGATTTTCAGATGAAGATATCTGGGACATCGCTGGCATCACGGCCTTTTTCGGCCTCAGTAATCGCATGGTCAATTTCACATCCATGCGCACCAATGATGAATTTTACTCGATGGCTCGAGACATTAGTGAAAAATAACTCTTAGAATTTGAATTACGAAGAAGGAGTGACGCTACTTCATCGTCAGGACATGGCGCAGCGCCAGCGTAGCCCGGTGTTAGTGCGGTTGCATTGTGGGCAACTGAAACGTAAAAAAGCGCGGTTGCAGCGACGGTTGCTAGTGGGCAACCAAAGAAGCGTTAAAAGAGTGGGTATCTGAAGCACAAAAAGCGCGGCTTCAGTGACGGTTGCTGGTGAGCAACCAAAGGAGCGCTAAAAGAGCGGGCAACTGAAGCACAAAATATCATGAGAAGAATTAAAACTTCAATCCCGCTCCTTCGCTCCGCAGAATAAATAGAGCGCGCCAAATAAAATAGCGCCTAACATATCCATGGCGATGTCTTTTTGCGCATCCCAAATATCCCCTTGGCTGCCAAGAAAATCAGCAGCTTCATCGCCGCCATAATTAATGGCGTAGATCATCTCGATCACTTCATAAAGCCCCGCCCACATGCTAACAGCTAAAAAGCCAACAAGCGCTGCGACCTTCACACCATTGACTAAGTTCTTCCTAATAAAAAGCTCAGCTGTCGGATAGGCAAAAACACCCACAAGAAAATGCCCAACTCTGTCAAAATTATTCCGCTCAGATCCAATGAGGTCATTAAAGAAATCAAAGGGAACTCTGGAAAATGTGTAGTGTCCACCAATAGTGTGATAGCAAAGAAAGAAAAACATCAAAAAATAAGAGAGGTTAGAAAATCGAAATGAACGATAGGTTAAAACCAACAATCCCACAACAATCCAAACAGGCAAGTTCTCGGCAAACCAGGTCGCTCTACTGTAAGGCTCAATAGCAAGCCAAATCATAAGTCCTAAATAGAGAACAAGTAGTAGAAGTGGAAAAAATACACCTGCATTTTCTTGCGTAGTTTCAGTGATTTGAGCATTGCTTGATGTCATAACCTTGTTCCCAATAGGTTTATTGCTTTAAATCTGAGTGATTAGCAGATTGAAGAAGAGCGCAATTCCCCGAAATATCGAGCGTTCTTCCTGTTTACTTCAGCTTTAGGCTTATATATTTCTTTCACCTTTATGAGATTTAAGGTATCTATCAGCCAAGAAAAAGGCAAGTAAAGCCAAAACACTGCCCCAAAAGGGAGTGAAACGAATTTGACGTGAGTGACGAAAGACGAGAATGGCATTAAAAGAAATCATAACAATTCCTGATCCAGTATTACGAGAGAATTGCACGCCAATTGAAGATATTACCCCAGAATTAAAAACACTCATGCAAGACATGCTTGAGACGATGTATGACGCACCAGGCGTTGGTTTAGCTGCACCTCAAATTAACATTCCCATTCGTCTCATCGTTATGGATGCCGCTCAAAAAGAAGATGAAGAAAAAGACCCGATTATTATGATCAATCCGGTTGTTTTAAGTTCGTCAGATGAGCGCTCTGTTTATGAAGAAGGCTGTCTTTCTATCCCAGAATATTTCGCCGAAATTGAACGACCAGCTATTGTGAAAGTTGGGTATCGTGATGAAAACGGAGACAGTCAGGAAAAAGATTGTGCGGGCTTGCTAGGCACAGTCGTGCAACACGAAATAGATCATTTAAATGGCGTGCTGTTTATTGACTATCTCTCGAAACTACGCCGTGATCGTGTTATTAAAAAATTCGCCAAAGCTAAAAAAGCGACAATTATTTAAAACATCAAACAGACCTGACAGGATCATCATGACCTTGAGTGTAATCTTTATGGGAACGCCAGAATTCTCAATCCCAACATTGGCTGAAATCATCAATAAAGGTCATGAAGTCGTAGGCGTTTATAGTCAGCCACCAAGAAAAGCTGGACGAGGTGGCAAGGTGCGCAAAACACCAGTTCATGACTTTGCCGAAAATTCTGGGCTGGATGTGTTCACGCCAACTTCGCTTAAAAAAGAAGAGCAGGTCGAAGCCTTTAGGGCCTTGAATGCTGATATCGCCATAGTCGTCGCATACGGGCTCTTACTTCCAACACCTATACTAGAAGCTTGCCCCTACGGATGCTTAAACGTTCACGGCTCTCTTTTGCCAAGATGGCGCGGAGCGGCCCCCATCCAACGCGCAATCATGGCAGGAGATAGCAGCACCGGTGTTATGATCATGCAAATGGATGAAGGGTTAGACACGGGCGACATTTTATTAAGCGAACATATTCCTATTGGTGAAACAATGACTGCGGGCGACTTGCATGATGAAATGATGATACGCGGCGCTGACCTCTTAGGCCGCGCCCTTGATGCGTTGGAGCGCGGTTCACTAGTGCCAACACCTCAGCCAACAGAAGGAGTGACCTATGCAAAGAAAATTTCAAAATCTGAAAGCAAAATAAACTGGGCGCAATCAGCTGAAGATATTCACAACCACATTCGCGGCTTAAGCCCGTTTCCTGGTGCATGGTTTGAAATGGAAAAAGCCAATGAGAAAACAGAGCGCATAAAAGTCATCCGCTCGGCTCTTCCCGAAGATCAATCGGCAGCTGTCAAGAATAAAAACGAAGACGAACTTATTATCGAATGTGAAACAGGCTGCATTCAATTGCTTGAAGTCCAAAGAGAAGGCAAAAAATCAGTGCCTGCAAAAGATTTTATAAATGGCTTACAAGGTGAGTTGAAGGTCATCAAATAAAAATGTTGCGGCAATTGAGCACGTTTGCACGCTCTATTAAGCCAAACAAAGAAATAGACCTGACAAGCTCAACCGCTCTTGATAATTTATGAAAAAACAAATCAAAATAAGCGGTTAAAATGCATGCCTCATGATACCAACAATCAGAAAACCACCATCATCACGGTCTCTGGTATTGTCCAAGGCGTTGGTTTTCGTCCCTTCATTTGGCAACTTGCCAATGATATGGGCCTGAAAGGCGAAGTGCTAAATAACGGTCAAGGTGTGCAAATCCTCCTGAATTTTACCCGCAATGAGCAAGATATATTTTTAAAAAGGCTAGAAACTGAGAGCCCACCACTTTCCAAAATCTCAAATGTAGAAACAAGTGAGGCCACTGAGTTTCAACAGTTCGAAAGCTTTCAAATTCGCAAAAGCCAGCAAGGTGAAATGAAAACTCAAATTTCACCAGATGCCGCAACATGCCCAGCTTGCATTAAAGAAATTACCACTGTCGGTGAACACAGATACAGATACCCCTTTACAAATTGCACTCATTGCGGTCCGCGCCTTTCAATCATTTATGAAGCCCCTTATGACCGAGCAACAACCTCTATGGCACCGTTTAAAATGTGCGAAATATGTGAAGGAGAATATGAAGACCCAAATGACAGACGCTTTCACGCCCAACCCATTGCCTGTCCAAATTGCGGCCCTAAGTTAGAGCTGAAATGGTTGAATGAAAATATCACTCCACCGTTTGAGTTGAAGCAGGATGATCTAATCATAGAAACCGCAAATCTAATCAAGGCCGGGTTTATTGGAGCGATAAAAGGATTAGGCGGTTTTCATCTGAGTTGCCTGGCAAATGATGGTAATCTTGTTGAAGAGCTGCGAAAAAGAAAAAAACGATCGAACAAAGCCTTCGCTCTGATGTGTAAAAACGGCGCCCAAGCAAAAGAATATGGCCTATTCTCCAATAAAGCTCTTGAATTGCTAGAAAGCCCACAAGCTCCGATTATCCTTGTGCAAAAGGGAAAAAGAAAACTGCCTGAAGCAATAGCACCGGGGCTGCATGAAATTGGCATCATGCTGCCTAACACTCCTTTGCATCATTTACTAATGGCAGAGTTTGATGACCCCTTAATCATGACCAGTGGCAATTTATCAAACATGCCACAACTCATAACGAATGAAGAAACAGAAACAGAATTGAGTGAAGTCGCAGACTTTGCTCTGCTTCATAACCGCGAGATCACTAACAGAGTAGACGATAGCGTGGTTCGAGTTACAAACAAGAAAACAACCATGCTCCGCCGCGCCAGAGGCTATGCCCCAGCTCCACGATCCTTACCAAAGGGCTTTGAAAATGCACCAAATATCATTGCTTGCGGTGCTGAGTTAAAATCAACCTTTTGCATGATAAAAAACGGCGAGGCCATTCTTTCTCAGCATTTGGGAGATTTAGAGCATGTCCCAACCTATGAGGCATATCAACAAACTATCGCGCTCTATACCGACCTGTTTGAGTTCCAACCTTCCATTCGCGTCATTGATGAACACCCAGAATATCTCTCTTCCAAATTAGGAAGAGAACAAAGTAAACATGATGAAATCCCGCTTGAAAAAGTCCAGCATCATCATGCCCATATGGCCAGCGCGTTAGGGGAAAGTGGGCACGGGGTAAAAGAAGGCAAGTGCCTCGGGCTAATTCTAGATGGCATAGGCTTTGGAGAAGGTGGGGCGATTTGGGGCGGAGAACTGCTCTATGGAGATTATCAAGACTTTAAGCGCATTGGCGCACTTGAGTGTGTTCCTCTTTTAGGAGGAAGTGCAGCTGTTAAAGAACCATGGCGCAACCTTTTTGCTCACACCGAACAGACAATCGGTTGGGACATAATTGAAACTCAATTTGCCAATCTCTCTGTTGTTAAACATATGAGCAACAAGCCTCTTCCCACACTAAAAACGATGATGAAAAAGGGGATAAATTCGCCTCTTAGTTCATCTTGCGGGCGCTTGTTTGATGCCGTGGCGGCAGCCCTTGAGCTCTCGATTGATGAAGTAACATATGAAGGCGAAGCTGCCATGCAATTAGAAGCTCTTGTCTCTAAAGACCTATATAAAGACCTACCAGCAGATGATTTATATAAAGCCGAGATTAATTGTGAGAGTGGAAAAGGTAAGGTTAATTTTTCCCCTCTTTGGCAAGCTCTTTTTGAAGATCTAAACCAGCAAAAGTCAAAATCTTACATCGCCACAAAATTCCATAAAAGCCTCACATACATTTTATTGGATTGGATCAAACGAAGTGTGCATAATTTCAATATGGAAAATGAGCCGAACATATCTGAAAATAAGCTCAAAATAGCTCTTTCAGGTGGGTGTTTTCAAAATAATACACTTTTAGATAATTTGGCCTTACTCCTTGAAAAAAATGGGTTTATTCCCATAATACAAAATGAACTACCAGCAAATGATGGCGGAATAAGCTTTGGACAAGCGTTAATCGCGGCTGCAAGGCATATTTCTTTTAAATAGACTTAACTTAATGGACTTTAAATTGATCAAAAGAGTGCAGGCATATCTTCTTAAAGGAGCAATCGTTTTTGCTATTTTAGCAGGAGGAACTTTTACAGCACGAGCGGAGACGAAACTGTTTTCCTTAAAAAACATCCATCAAAACATTATCGATGACTATAAAAACGTTAAGCACATCTCTCGCCACAAATTAATCGCAGCATTGCAAAAAGAAGATAAAGATAATTATCTGATTTTTGATGTTAGAGAAAAAGATGAATATGCTGTCAGTCACATCAAAGACGCCAAACTTCTCCCCCCTTCAACATGGAAGAGTTCGTTCTTCAGAAAATTTGGCGATCAAATTAAGGGCAAGCAAATTATTTTTTATTGCTCAGTAGGCGTCCGCTCTTCAAAAATGGCAAAATATCTTGGACAAAGTTTAAAAGAAAAAGGCGCAAAAGAAATCTACAATCTTGAGGAAGGCATTTTTGGCTGGGCTAACCAAGGTGCGCCTCTTTATAAGTCGGATGAAAAAAGTCAAAAACAAAAAATTAGAGTAAAAAGAGAAAAACTCGCAGATAAGTCTCATAGCCAGCAAGTTGAAAAAGCACTTAACCAAACAACCAAAGTGCACCCCTATAACAATCATTGGGGGCAGTTGATCAATGATGAAACAATCAGAAGTTATGTGCCTTAAATCAGTGAGGAAATCATTTCTCTAGATTTCGATATTTATAGATCGTCGCTAAAATCTTATAGCCGGCTTTAAAAGTGCCGCTAATCGTGCCAGAAATTTTAGAGACCCCAATGCGCTGACGATAGCGAACAGGCACTTCAATAATCCGAGCTCCTAAAATGTGAGCTTTAATTTGCATCTCTATAGTCCAGCCAAAATTCCTGTCTTGCATCTGCAAATTTTTCAGAGTTTCGGCATCAATTGCTCTAAAGGGGCCGAGGTCAGTGAAGCTGGTTCCCCAAATTCTATTCATCAAAAAGCAAGCTAATTTATTACCAAATTTTTGAGGGATCGTTAAAGCCCCTTTCTCAACTTGGCCGCCGGTGCGAGAACCCACAACAAAATCAGCTTCATCATGAAGAATAGGGTCAACCAAATAAGCTAGATCTTCAGGAAAATCGGAATAATCACCATCAAGAAAACAAATCACTTCCGCATCACGAACAGCACTCATACCGCGCAAACAAGCCGCTCCATATCCAGGCTCAAGCTCATAAACAACATCAGCCCCAAGACTAGCCGCGATGGGGGCCGTGTCATCTTTTGAGCCATTATCAGCAACGATGATCTGATCCACAAAATCAGGTAAATCACGGATGACATCGCCAATAGCGTTTTCTTCATTTAGCGCAGGGATAATAACGCAGATTTTTTTAGACAGGCGCAAGTAAGCGTCTCCTATGATTTAAAAGCTCATATGCAAGCAGTCCCCACACTGGCAACCAAATGAGAAAGCTCAGTAAAAATTTATAGTCTCTAATTTCATCTACAGTATTAAAGTAAAATCCTAAATAGTAAAACGCCATAAAAGGCATGAGAACCACAAATCCCCATAAGGGATAAAAGACTAAAAACGGAGCAACCCAAACAAAATACCAGGGAAATTGTGCAGGGCTAAGTAAAAATAGAGCAAAGCTGACAACACTAAAAGAAAAGAGAGTTAAGCGCTCGTGTTTCTTGTCTCCTTTGATTTGGGCAAAAGCCAACCAAAATACAAGGCCAACTAAAAATAAACCAACAAGTGCCCGCGCAAGCAAGGCACCGTTTTTTTGAGGTAATGAAACGAGGTCTGTAAAAAATAAAATGAGGCTTTCAAAGGTAGGGAAAAAGGCTGAATTGGTTTTCCACTGCACACCATAAGCCACAAGACCAGAACTTTCATTCAAGCCAGATTGAAGAAATGGCCAAACAATCACTCCTCCAATGCATAATGAAATTACAATTGAAATCACTAAAATTAATGGGCGTTTGATCAGTGGTTGCCATACAAGAGGCAGTAGTAAAGCTGGCCAAAATTTAATGCTCGCAGCTAAACTTAACAGCAAACTTGATTTGGCAAAAAAACCTCTCATTGCCAAATAAACACCACCAAGCAAAAAGGGCAGCATAACCGCTTCCATATGAGCTGAATTCATCAACTCTTTTATCACCAACGGGTTCCACCAGTAAAGGCTAATCCAAAGAGGAGAACGTGCTATAAGGTTCAGCATGGAAAGAAGCAAAGCAAATGTAGTGAGTTCTGCCATGAGGATCATGATGCGCCAGGCTGTAAGGGACCAGGGGCCAAAAAAATGAGAAACGGAAAAAAGAGCTTGTGCACCAGCTGGGTAAATGGTTCGAAGATCAGGATGGTTAATTCGCTCTGGAACAGGAGACGCCCAAGAGGAAAGCTCTTTTAAGAGCATGGGGGTGTCTTCACCTTCTAAAATATCCGTTGGGCTATATGTATAAGGGCTCACTCCATGCGCCAGCACACCCCCATCCCATAAATAGCGATGATAATCATCCTCTAAAACCGGCTCACTAAACAACAGTAAAGCTCTGGCTATAAGACCAATTACAAAAATCGCACAAAGGGGAGATACAGTTAGAAATCTGAGCGAGAAGACAGCATTTTCCTCAAACTTAACCAACCGAGGCAGCAAAAAGCGTAAGAAAACAAATAAAAAGCCAGTAAGAAAAAGCCCAAAAACCAAAGTTGGAATAGGCATCTCTCTCACACGATACGCATAGGAAAAATTGTCAGAGAAAAAATGGAAGCCAAATGCGAGTGTGCAGAGTAAAAAACCGATCAGCCAAAACAATCGCCAACATAGGAGTGGAGAGAGTGAAGAAAGTAAATTATCTGCTCGAGAGAACATGAGGCCCTGATCTTAATTTTTATAAGGAATGTCGTACATTATAATTATTACGTATATTGTAATTAACGAATAGAGCTATAAAAATTAAAGAGCAAGAAAACAATAAACACAGACAGTAAAATGCGTGTGATAATCGTTAATAGAGGGGGGGAAGAAAGTTGTGATTGAGCGAATAAATTGTGCAAGCTCTAGCGAACCCGTATTTGCACCCGGTCGGTTTTTCCAAGCGCATCTATGACAGAAAATTCAATAAATCCTTTTTCATTTGGTTGAAAAGAACTTTCTCGCTCAAAAGCTTTTGAAGAAACTTGCCGTCCATCAACAAGCCATGTCAGGGGTAATTTCCCACCAGAAGCTTTTAAAGCAATTTGAAATTTATTTTGCCTTCTCGGAGGAATATAGAATTCAGCCCCCTTCGGTGGAAAGGCAATTTGCAAAGGAGCGATGCCAGCATCACTAGAATTTGCCGCCATGCGGCGTTTCTTTTTATCAAAATACCGAAGAGGGGGCGGCAGATCATTGCCACTCGCTGTTATAATGCCTGGAGGCGGAGAGCGAAAGGGAACACGAGCCTCCCCAATATGCTGAAATGTATCAAAAAGAAGAGGGCCAGCTGCCCCAATACCTGTTAGGTTAGTTGTTGCGCCACCATCTGGCCGGCCAATCCAAACAGCCACGAGAAATTGCCCATCAAACCCAACGGCCCACCCATCTCGATACCCATAAGATGTGCCTGTTTTATAAGCCAATTCACCAGGTTTTGCGTTCTTAGGGGGCGGTGCTCCTCTTAAAATATGGCTCACATAAAACGCCGCTTGTTTGCTCAAAAGCGGGCGATGCTTAAAAACTTTCGTGTGACTAAGAGGTTTATTATGTTTGAGCGTATGTAACTCAACAGCACTTTCAGGGTTCGCAATATGCATGTAAGCCTTAGTTAAATCAAAAAGACTAAACCCTACGCCGCCAAGTGCGATAGCAAGATTGTTTGGAATGGTTTTATGTAAACCTGCATAACGAAATCGTGCGCTAAAACGAGCAGGTTTAATCGAAGCAAGTAACTTTACAGCAGGGATATTCAATGAGCTTTGCAAGGCTTTTCGAAGTGTAACTGTGCCATGAAATTTGCCATCAAAGTTCTCAGGTGCATAAAGCCCATAGCGAACAGGGGCGTCCTCTATAAGCGTTTCAGGGTGTGCAAGCCCTGCGTCAAAACCCATTCCATAAATAAAGGGTTTTAAGGTTGAACCTGGTGAGCGAATGCGAGTGGTCATATCTATGGGGCCAAACCGGTCATGATCAAAATAATCAGCCGCGCCTACGTGAGAGAGAATTTCGCCGGTTTGATGGTTCACAACCAAAATCGCTGCTGATAACCCCTTGCCAAGTCGGTGCGCATGAGAGCGGGCAAGTGTCTCTAATTTTTCTTGTAAATGCCTTTGCAAGGTTGTTCTAATGATTTTATCTTGCCGCTTTTCAGTAACAACTTTCTCAGAGAGGTGCGGCGCTATCATCGGAAAGGCCAAGCGCTTTGTGATCATACGTTGCCGCAAAGCATATAAATAGTCACCCTTTGAAATCACACCATTCATAAAGGCACGGTGTAAAACCCTGTTCCTTGCCTTTTTAGCCCGGTTTGGATAACGATCTGGTCGGCGATTTTCTGGCGATTGTGGAATGGCCACCAAAGTCGCAGCTTCTGCCATTGAAAGAGACTTCGGCTCTTTGCCAAAATAAGCAAGAGACGCTGCCCGCACCCCTTCCAAATTCCCACCAAAAGGGGCCAGCTGAAGATAGAGTTCCATGATTTTTTGTTTGCTCAACTGTTTTTCTAGCCGAAGGGCAAGCTTGATCTGAGCGAATTTCGTCCATAAAGATCTTCTATGCTTTGTGTTTTTATCTTGCTCAGCTGAGCTATGAGCCGCTATTAAACGTGCCACCTGCATGGTTAGCGTCGAGCCGCCAGAAATAATCCGCCCATTGCGCCCCCATTGCCAAGCGGCTCTTAAAAACGCTTTGGGCACAATGCCATTATGCTCGTAAAAAGATTTATCCTCAAAATTAAGCAGCAAATCATAATAATGCGGCGCTACATCTTTTTGAGATAAAGGCAATTGCCAACGGCCATTTTCGGTCGTAAAGGCACGCAATAGCTTATCATTTCGATCAACCACAATAATAGACGTATTAAACGTTTCAGATAAATCCACGGGAGCCAATCGTTTCATCATCTGGTTCCAGGAGACATCAGCCATAAATAATAACACAATCACTGAACCAACCACCCAAAAGGAGCGTGTGGCAGATTTGCGCGCACGCTCCCAAATTTTTTGAGCATGAGATGTGAAGTTAAATTTAAAGCGTCTCAAGATCATAAATTAAATGCTTTCCTCTTCTCTCACGAACATCTTATGGTTTTTCAATCAGAATGTTCTGAGCATTTGTGCGAGCAAATCTATTCGGGCGGTACATATCTTCAACATTGGCAGCTGGGTGAATATAACGTCCAAGGAATGCTGCTCTCATAATGTATGCCACACGAATGGTGCGAGTGCTCGTTGCGTTATGGCGTGTCGATAAATTAAAGGCGGCAACAAACTTATCATCTCTAAAGCTCTGATGTGTTGGGTAAGCCCCAACCTTAAGCCATTTAAAGTTCCGCAAGTTCGAGCTGCTCATTAATTTAGGGTTTTCAATCATATAGCCTGCTGGCAAACGATCAGTAAGCAATAAGCGCCCGCCCTTATGCTCATTATCAGAGATGGTCAGCACCACAACCACACGGTCATTTTGCTTGGTGTTAATCAAAGAAATTTCTTTGCCTGCAAGTGTGAAAAACTGTCTCTTTAACCCAATGCCTTTTTCAAGCGCTGGTAAAGGGTTTTCAGACGCACCATGAATGGTCAAAACCGCGTTGATATCTTCTGCGCTTTTATTCACAGCGGAGAAAGGCGCTTGAGACAAATCATCCGGTGAGAAGGTGTAACGCTGCTCACCTTGCTTGGCTTCACCATTAATCTCAAGCAAAATCGAGCGATCATTCGCCTCAAGAGCGTTGGCCGCAAGAAGCATCCAGGCATTCTCTTGCGTGGACGTAATGCCTTTTTCACTGCGCGCTTGTACCACCGCATTAATCAGTTTGGCTTGAGGCAACGCTTTTGACTTAACTTCAGCACTCAACGCTAAAATGGCCGCCCTGTCACGCAAGTCTGTACCAAAGTCACGACGGTAAGATCCTGTGCCGGTCAACTCAGGTGCATTTACAATGCTCTCATAAGCCACCTTAAATGCCGCTTGAGACCGCGCTTGATCTCCATACATGGCAAGACTGGCTGCAATTTGCGATTGTGCGAGAGCTGTCGAGAAGTTTTTAATTTTCGTATCAGCATAATAACGCAGATCTCCAATATTCGCCTCGCCATTGCGCGCTAAAACATAAAGCGCATATGCAAGGTCCTCACCGCCCTTAGAGAAATCACTTGCAAAGTTAACAGAGTTTTTCAAGCGAGCAAGCGCTGTTGAGATCATCACTGGTGGCACAGAATAGTTTTGCTCTTTAGCTCTTGTGAGGAAATCTGTCACATAAGCCGTCAACCACATATCAGCGCTATGCGGAGACCAAAGCCCAAACCCGCCCTGGCTATTTTGTAAAGACGCAAGGCGCGCAATGGCCTTTTCCATTTGCTTGGGCAAGTCTTTGGCGATTGATTGTCCGTAAAGCGGTGCTAGCTGAGAAACATAAAGCAATGGCATCGCACGGCTCGTAGTTTGCTCAGCGCACCCATAAGGATAGCGCTTCAAGGCTTCAAAAATTCCGGTTACATCAAGTCCAGCTCTGTTGCCAATGGTAACAGACGCGCTTGCCGTCTCTGGAATAAGGTCTGCAAATATATCTGTTGTAAGAGAGAGTTTACCTCCATTAGCTGAAAGCACCTTAACAGTGCGCCAAGAGGCATCAGGTTGTGGTGGGTTCACATGAATATCGTATGAGTGAGTAAGGTTAAACCCGTCATCATTTGTGAGCTTCACCGCAATTTTAGCAGCCCCTAATTTTAGGGCGTTCATTGAAAGGGCCAAATTCACACGCGAGCCTTTATTCAATTCAATCGGTTGAGCAAATTCTTCTTGTTTAAACCCTAACTTGTCAGTAGCTGTAACGTCTAATTTATAAAGCCCATCATCGGCATCGACATTGTCTAGTGATAGGAACAGTTTAGAGGCATCTCCTTTAGTTAAAAAGAGCGGCATACTAGCTAGCGCCACAATTGGGTCACGAACAGTAAGCTCGCTTTCAAGCGTGCCGAGTTTTGTCTCACTCCACGCATAAGCCATCACCCGCAAGCGCCCGTTAAATTGAGGAACCTCAAAAGAAATCTCACCTTTACCAGCACTATCAACTTTCACGATACCAGAATAAAGCGCCACAGGCTTAATGCTATTTGGCTTGCCTTGCAGTGCCAATCCACCCGCGTCACCACCGGTTCGAATGCGACCAATGGTGCCGTTCATGCCATTAATTAAGTGCCCATAAATATCTCTGATTTCACCAGAAAGGCGGCGTTGACCATAATAATGTTTGTCTGGCCGCGGTGTTGCATAATTGGTCAGGCTTAAAATCCCTTCATCAACTGCAGAGATCATAACATAAGCCGTCTCGCCCTCGCTCAAGCCTTTCACTTCAACCGGCACACGCAAGGTTTCATTAGCCTTTTGCTTGGGTGGTAAGGTTAAACCAATTTCAAGCTTACGAGGGGCTTCATTTGTTTTCAGCCATTTCACACCAATGGCGCGGCCAGGCATTTGTTTAATCGTTTCATCAAGAGTGTGATAATGCATAGCAACAGCGTACGCCCCAACACCCCATTTTTCTGAAACTTCAAATTCAACATCACCGCCATCGTCACCAAGGGAAACTTCACGAACATCAAGCAGTTTTTCATTCATAATCGCAACCAGAGTTTTCCCCTTGGCTTGCGGCTTTAAGGTTAGAGAAACTTTCTCGCCAATTTCAAAAGTCGATTTCTCTGTTGCGAGTTCTAAAATATCAGGTGTGTCAGCATCACGCGCCGCATACCAGTCAACAGAAAAGCGTGTGCTTGCAGCCAACTGGTTAAATGTGTTCGAGACAACTTCTAGGCGATAGTTCCCCCGCTTCACCGGCATCTTAATTTTAACGGAACCATCTTCAGATGTTGTAATTTCACCTTTGGCAACACGGTTCGTGTAAACCACCGGCTCAGATCGCCAGCGCCCATTTTGGCTATACCATTGATAGCTTTTTTGAACATCCAAGAGTTCCCATTTCAAAACTTCAGCTGTTCGTTTTGCCCGTTTATCAAGGCGAACAATTTCAAACTCAGCCACTTCTCCAGTTTTCAGTGCAGAATGTTTGAACAACTTCTTGATGCCAATCATCGGTTTCTCATTAGCAACCGGCAAGGTGATCGCACGCACAACTTGGCGCCCACCTGGCTCAAGCAAACGAATATTCATCTTGGCTTCAATCGGCTTAGATGGGCGAACAAAACTGGGTAAGTCTAAATTAAGTGTGGTTTTGCCCTTCTCATTTAAGAGACCAATATTATTAAGTGGTTTATGAACATTAAGGAATTTTTCATTAGCTAAGCCAAATTCAAACCCTTCAAATCCTTTAAGCCCTTTTGAGCGACGTTGAATGGTAATGTCACCTTTAAGTTGGTGCTTTGCAGCTGGCGCACCGTAAAGATAAGAGCCAGCCACCCGAACCTCGGCTTGAACTTGGCTTGACCAAATTTCACTGTCTTGTCTAAGTGTGAGCTCCATTCGCTCAGGCACATAATCCTCAACCAGGAAGGATGTTGAAGCAACAGGCGAAGCCTTCACATCTCCATATGCTTGCACACGCCATGTTCCTGTCATCGCGGTTTGAATGAGAGGTAGAGCAAAGCTACGCCCACCTGCTCCTTGGTCTGGCAGCGTCACACGTTTGTGCTCTTTGCCGTCTGGCCGAGTGAAAACAAGAGTTAAAGGAACATCTTTAACCGCCTTTGCATGTTGGTCTCTTAAAAGAGCAGTTAAAAACACCTCTTCACCAGGACGATAAACACCGCGTTCAGTGAAAACAAACCCGTCAAGTGGCCCAGGCGTATCTCTGCCTGCAACACCACGGTCCGTCAGATCAAAGGCAGCTTTCGTAAGGTCAACAAATCCATAATCACCTTTGGCACCATTAGCGACGAGGAGAGCTGGCCGGTTACCACCCTTACCGCGAAGTAGCCCACCTTCAAAATGCACCATTCCTTTGGCATCACTTTTTGCAGTACCAAGCACTTCATTATTGCGCGCTAAAAGCCGAATAGAAACATTTGTCATTGGCTCAGCTGAAGTGATGCTGCGCACAAAACCATAAAGCCCATTTTGCGCCTTTAAAGTTGAAAGCCCAATATCAGAAATGATAAACCACTGAGTAGATCCCCGGTTTGAGCCATATTTACTATTCTCTGGCCAAGCGCGAACCACATAAAGCCCAGGCTTCATTTCTGGCAAGACTTCACCAATTGGCACAGCCGTTGTAATGTCTTTATTGAGTTTTGTAGATATATCAACTTTGCCGCTCCAAACTTCAGCCCCAAAGCGGTTGCGTAATTGCTCGGTTTCATAAGTGCCCAGATTAGATTGGAATTGCCCATCGAGAAGTGAGCCTACCAAGTTTCGGTCACCAACACGATAAAGCGCAAGAGATGCAGCTTTTGTGTTCACACTCATTAAAGGCAGGCCGCGTTGACCAAATTTAGGAAGAACAAAAGATTTCGACGAAAAACGAACTGAAGGGCTGCGATCCCGCACATAAACCGTTAAGTCAGATGTTTTTAAAAGCTGCTCACCCACAACAGACGGCAAGCCTTGGCGCAAGGAGACTTTATAAGTCTCTCCATGTTTAAAACCATCAATACAAATTTGCCGGCGCTCTACTCGCACGCCATCAGGGTCATCTTGATTGATTTTCACAAAGGTTGAGTAGTCAGTGCCGCGAGCGTATAAATTTTCAGAGAATTGCACACATAACCGCGGGTTCAAGAGGTCTGAATTCATCTTATAATTTGTGATACGAAAACCTTTTTCAGCACGTAATTCTTTGTAGATTTTTTCAAGGCTTTCATTAGACTCGAGAGAAAGGCTTGCTTTATAAGCATCAAGTGATGGGCGCCAATAGGAACGTGCTTTTAAAAATCCGGCTAAAACCCCAAGTGCATCAGCTTTTAGAGCATCTGAAGTTGCATAGCGATAGGCATTGTAACTAGCACCAGTACCGTCACGGTAAAGCTGGTGACGATTATAATTATGAGGTTTACCAAATGAAATAGCTTGAATGGTTTTAGAAAGCTCAAGCCAGAGAGACGCTTTTTCAGGGGCCGTTTTTAAAGCCGCTTCATATGAACGGCGCGCTTTTATAGGGTCTTTCCCGCGCTCAACAATCGCTCGCCTTATCCATTCTTCAATGGGTTGATTTTCAGATAAACGGGCTCTTACCAATCGCCTCTTATATAAATTAGCCTCATAGTTTGAGTTGCTGTGAGAAAATTCAGCTGGCTCCGCCAAAGCGCTGACAGGTGAGTGAATAAACTGATCGCTGAAGAGGCCAATGATAGCCAAAGCCAAAACAGTTAAAAACTTAGAGACGTAAGAACTAATGAGAGACGTAGAGGTAAGTGAAGAGCGCATGAATTAAACCTCGTTTAGTTTCTGTGTGTTTTGAGAGTTTCTTTCTCGCCTGAAGCAAGAAGAAAAGAGGGCACACAGCCAATATGTAAAAAGATGAATATCCTTAACTCGCGAGAAAAAAGCTAATCCCGACATTTCCCGCCGTCAGGAATTTTTATTCTCCTTATGAGAATGTCTAAACAATGGCAGGTCAACAAATTTAACTGATTATTACAAAAGTTTAATATTCAAACCACTGAAAGTAAGGGCGTGAGAAGGCCTCAGATCTCTTTTTTAGGGGGCTGAAAATTACTTTTCTTTAAAGTTTCTACGTTCTTTTCAGGGGGAGAAAAAGGTGGCTCTTCGGGCGAGATCGAAATGATAGATGTTGTGTTTGATTTCTGTTTCAGAGACGCGTTAGCAGCACGCATGCGCTCCAAAGCACTGAGTTTCGGTTTTTGAGAGTCTGACATTTGAGCCGTTTTTAAGTTTGATGGCTCAGTAGTAGGTTTGTGAACTTTTTTCTCAAGTGTTTTGTCAATGTCAGTGAGTTCTAAAACAATAGCTGGCATCGGTTGTAAAGCGCGTGACGTCTTCCAATAAATGGTCATCGCATTCGAAAGGGCTTCTGCTTCAAAGGCATAAAGACGCCGCCCGCGCTCAACAGCGTGCAAAGAAAGGTCTCGGCAAAGCGTTCGAAGTGTTGAGCGAAACGGTTTATAAAGCGCTTTGACATCCTTTTTTTTCTTTAACGTCTTTTTATGAGCTTTCATAAATCGTTCAATGTCAGATAAGTCATTTTCTGTTCCAAGTAATCTTGAAACCTCTCTCGCCAATCGAATGCGCGGCATAATATCTTCAGGCCAAATGAGTGTTAGAATTTGCATATGCCGCCAGGTTTGTTGCACATCTTTGCGCCATTCATGCAAGTAAAAATTGTCATCTTTTTCAATGGCGACCATCAAACTCTCGCGCCCACGATCATAAGTTTGAGCAAAACCATGGGCCAAACTTTCAAAAGAAACATCATCAAGGGGCCGGTTTTTCCATCTCTCAATTGAAGCATCAATTTTTGTGACAAGTGAAGAAAGTGAAATAAGTTCAAGTTCAGTTTCAGTAACTTTTTTTTCATTCTGAATGAGTGATTTAAGCTCTACGATCAAAGGACGAAACTGCGCAAAATCATCACGATTTTCTAATTTGGTGATTGTCTCAAGCATCGCACCTGCTTGGCGGGGCTGCGCCAAAGCGCGCGCAATATCGCGGTGTTTCTTATTTTCTTTGCGAAAAACATCTTCGCCTAAAATTGGCCGAGCAAGCCTTAATAACGAGCGAAATCGTTTCAAGCAGGAGCGAGATTTATGGACACCAGCCTGCATATTTTGCGTTGAACTAAGCTCGCGGCGCACCTTTGTTAATTGCTCAAGACCAATCCGGCGTATTGCAGGTGAAATTTCTTCACTAAGTAATAATTTATAAGGCATGCCAAGTTTAAACTCGCTATCAAAAAAAACTTAAAAATGATAATGCCCTAATCATATGTCAAAAAAACGAGATGATGTTATTTATAAAGGCAGTGGACTGAGTATAGGCGAATGAATAAAACAAGCTCTGGAAAACCTCAATGATGGTTAAAGAGCTAAGATTTTGTAAAGACTTGTTTTTTAAGGTGTGAGGTTAACCCAAACCTTTGTTTGCGCAATAGGGTCTTCCGCCGTGATCAAATCAGTCACCACCGCGCAGCTATCAGCGCCAGCACCTAAGACAAGCGGTGCCCGCTTTGGCGTAATGCCGCCTATGGCTATGAGCGGTAGGTCTGTTTTGCTTCGCCAAAGAGCAACCTTCTCAAGCCCCTGCGGCGCCCATTTCATCTTTTTCAATAGAGTTTCATAAACAGGGCCAAGCGCCACATAATCAGGCTCTGCTTCTAAAGCAATATCAAGCTCTTCTAGAGAATGAGTACTCACCCCAAGCTTTAAATTATTTGCTTTAATTTCTTCTATGTCAGCTGCTTCTAAATCTTCCTGGCCCAAATGAATATAATCAGCACCAAGCCGAATGGCTGCTTGCCAATAATCATTCACAATCAATTGGATGCCATGGCGTTTTGTTATTTCTAGGGAAGCGGAAATTTGCCGGGCCACCTCTTCTTCAGACGCATCTTTCAATCGCAATTGCACAACTTTAATGCCATGAGGCGCAAGACGCTCAATCCAATTCACATCAGGAAGGACAGGGTAAAAGTTAGGAAAGTTTTTCGTCAATTTAAATTGTCCAAATCAAAAAAAGGCGTGCCAGCAACCGGAGTGGAGGGGCTCGCCATGTCACGTTGTTCGATGATTAAAGCCTGATGAGCCAAGCGCCCTGCCTCAACAGACAGCTTGAAGGCTGCTGCCATGGCAACGGGGTCACCAGCTTTAGCAATCGCGGTGTTTAACAAAATGGCATCATAGCCCATTTCCATAGCCTCTGCAGCATGAGAAGGAGCGCCAATACCTGCGTCAACAATTAAAGGAATGTCTGGGAAATAAGAACGCATGGTACGAAGGGCATAAGGGTTCATCAACCCACGCCCCGTGCCAATTGGTGCCCCCCAAGGCATCAAAACTTCAGCCCCTGCACTTAAGAGTTTTTCAGCTGCTCCAAGGTCTTCAGTTGTGTAAGGAAAAACCTGAAACCCTTGCGAAGAAAGCTCTTTAGTTGCCTCAACCAATTCAAACAAATCTGGCTGCAAAGTGTCATCATTCGCGATGACTTCAAGTTTGAGCCATTTCGTGCCAAAAATTTCACGTGCCATTTGCGCAGTTGTGATTGCATCTTTGGCCGTTCTACATCCAGCAGTGTTTGGGAGTAAATGAACATTAAGTGC
Organism: Hyphomicrobiales bacterium; assembly: GCA_017640685.1. GTDB lineage: Bacteria > Pseudomonadota > Alphaproteobacteria > Rhizobiales > HXMU1428-3 > HXMU1428-3. Next base: position 15,142 of record JAEPQF010000027.1, on the reverse strand, counting down.
TTTAATGTGCTCCCAAAAATCAGCACCGCTTCCTTCACCAGCAGTTTCCCGCCGCAAAGAAAGAGTAACAACCTCAGCCCCGCCAGCTTTAACAGATTGAGTGAGATGGTCAGGTGATGGGTAAAGCGCGGTTCCCATAATTAGCCGCGAAGAGAGAGACGTCCCATAAAGATGCAATTGGCTACTTGTCATTTTTATTATCTTTAAAATTATCCTTATGGCTCATTTGTGAGCTTGAAAGCCTCTCACGTCAAGCCATTCAAAGATTATAAAATCAGTTTTTTAGTGTTTTTAACTGATGAAGGAGTTAAAAAATCAAATGATGCATCTTGGGATACACCTCATAAAATCAGCCACCTTGACGAGGAGAGAGAATTTCAACCTTGTCCCCTTCTTTAAGAGCATAGTCAGGCCGGTCATTCACGGGCACAAACTGGCCATTCACAGCCGTTGCTATGGTATGAGGGTGATCTAAAAAACGTTTGCAAAGCGCAGCAAGCGTACTTTCAGTAATCTCTTCGCTTTTTCCATTTACAATCACATTCATTGAAATAAACCCTCTATCGGCACGCCCTCTTCAATATAGGCCAAAACCATTTCAGCCAATAAGGGAGCCAGTAAAAATCCATGCCTGTAAGCACCATTAACAAATATATGGTCACCTTCAAGCACAATTTTCGGTAAATTATCTGAAAAAGAAGGGCGGCTCCCCGCGTTAAACTCGATAATTTTCGCCTCTCCAAAGCTCGGATGAACAGTAAAAGCAGAGCCAAGTAGTTCTAGACCAGCGCGAAGGGTAATAGGACCATCATCATCTGTTTCAATAACTGTCGCTCCAATCATATACTGATCATCTGGCCAGGGCACAATATAAGAGGGCATGCGCGGGTGGAGCAAACGAATAGGGCGATGGAGTTTTAAATCAGGCAAATGAACAACAACCATTTCCCCCCGAACAGGTCTTAAAGTTTTATCTAAGGTTTTAAGATCAGATTTAGCGCCCATTCCTCTTGTATCAACTGTATAATTCGCATGCGGCAGACTTCCCTTAAAACCAAGTGAAATTTGACCATTCAGCTTTTTTATGTTTTCCAGCAAAGTCTCCATAGCAGGACGCGGTGCTAAATGGCCCTCTCTTTCATAATAAAGCGCTTCATCAAACCGTCCCTCAAGAGCAGGTTCTAATTTTGAGAGTTTCTCTGATTTTACGAGCTCATGTTCAATAGTGCGCTTTGCAAAACTAATAAGCTCTATACGGTCCCGTGGCGGCGCAATAATCAATGTACCATTGGTATGAATTTCGCATGGGCCCTCATGCCAAAGTTCTAAAGATTTAAGCGCATGCGGTATAAGTTCTTTTTGGCTGGCCTCAGATTCACAAAAAGGAGCCAACATCGCACCTGCCAATCGGCTAGAAGCTTTTTCAAAAAGGGTTTCAGATTGTTCTAAAAGGTGAACTTGGTGCCCAGCTTTTGCAAAACGATAGGCCTGCCAAAGACCTAAAATCCCAGCACCAATGATATTAATTTTTAACACGATTTTTCATTCTCTATTTAATGCACCTTCAGATTGCCCACCAGCAACCGGTACTGGATCGTGCTTGTTTCGTTTGTTTATCATTCACCAAGAACAACTCCTTCTCGGCGCGGGTCAGCACCACCAATAAGGTCTTGATTTTTAACAACGATCATTTGAGCACCAGAAGTCATATCAGCAAGGCGCACCTTTTGTCCCAAAGCTTCTAAAGCTGATTTGAGTATAGTATCTTGGTTATGTTTTTCCAGCTCAAATGGCCCATTTCTAGACCCAAAATTTAAAAGCGATACAGCCTCTTGCGGCCCAAGCCCCCAATTTAGATGCGCCACCAAAGCTTTCACCACAAAAAGAATAATGCGAGAGCCCCCAGGCGAGCCAACCACAATGCGCACGTCTCCTTGTTCATCAAAAACAATAGTCGGCGCCATTGAAGAGCGGGGCCGTTTTAGGGGCTGCACCCGGTTAGCAATCGGTTTGCCCTCTTTATCAATAGGTTTGAATGAAAAGTCGGTGAGTTGATTGTTCAGTAAAAAACCACCAACCATCTGCCCTGAGCCAAACGCGCCTTCAATTGAACTCGTCATAGAAACCGCATTTCCTTCAGCATCAATAATGGAAATATGGGTCGTTCCCCCAATCTCAACGGTGGCGTCTCTTCCAAGAGCTGCTTTTTCAGCCAAAGGCACATCACCAGGCTCAGCCTTTTCTATTGCGCTTTCAGCTTGAATAAGTTGGCGTCGTTTTAAAAGGTAATCAGCTGACAAAAAGCCCAGAGGTTGAGGCACAAAATCAGGGTCAGCCATATAGTGGTTCCGATCAGCAAAAGCAAGCTTCTCAGCCTCAGCAATTTTATGAATAGCATCAGCGGATAAATTTTTGCCTAAATCAAGAGGATCTATAAGCCCTAAAATCATGGCAACAGTCATTCCTCCAGATGAAGGCGCTCCCATACCGCAAACTTTATGTTTTAAATAGAGGCCGCAAAGAGGCTCACGCAATTTTGCTTCATAAGAACGAAGGTCTTCCAAAGAAAGTTGACTGGCAACAACAGGCGCATCTTGAGCGGTTTTTATAATCTCACTAGCCAGATCCCCTTCATAAAAGCCATTTACCCCTTTTAAAGCAATCAATTCAAAACTCTTCGCCAATTCTGGGTTTTTAAGTATGTCTCCTATTGCAATAGCTGTTCCGTCTTCATTGAAAAACAATTGCCGCGCAGCTGCGTTAAAGAAATCCGGGCCCTTGCGTTTGAGGAGGTTATGCAATCGTTTCGAAACGGGAAAGCCATCACGGGCTATTTTTATCGCAGGTTGAAAAAGGTCTGCCCACGGCAATTTACCATGGACCTCATGCGCTAATTTCATCATCTTTATGAGACCAGGCACGCCAATAGAGCGACCAGAGCGCACAGCTTCACCAAAGCCAAGTGCGCTGCCGTCTTCTCGTAAAAATAAGCGTTCACTTACGGTTTTAGGCGCTGTTTCTCGCCCATCATATGTTTTAAGTGACCGATCAGCTTTATCCCAATGAAGCAAAAAAGCTCCGCCACCAATACCAGAAGATTGAGGCTCAACTACATTTAAAACAAGTTGAGCAGCAATTGCTGCGTCCAAGGCACTGCCACCTTTTTTCAATATTTCCTGGCCAGCCTCTGAGCCATGTAAATTGGCAGTAGCAACCATATATTTTTTCGCCCGAACTTCTTTGCGCTCTACTCTGCCTGTCGCAGCTTCAGGATTTGCCCGGCTTTGTACAAAACTATCCTTCTTAAGGTCAGTAATATTTGGGGCTAAATAGCCAAAATGCCTGGCTCCATAAAGCGCACCGATAACAAAGATGCCAAAAAGAAAAATGAAAAAAATACGTTTCATTCGATAAAGCCTTTTTTAAACGAATTCAAAAGAAGTATGATAAACTGCCAAATAGCTTTGCAAAAAAGCAAGTGGCATCGGTTTGAAAATTTGCAATCAATTGCTGATGGTTAGGAAATCTGTTTTGTTGACCATTGAACTAGAAGAACTGAAAATACGACACTGAAATTGAAATATTGCCTGAGTTAAAGATAAAAGCACAATAATGTCCAATCAAACTTTTGAAAAACAAGTTATTGATCAAAGCTCATTTAAAGAAAGAGCTCATGAAGCTCTTGTTGACGAAAAATTGCAACAAGCACTTTCCGTCATTCCTTCAGGCTTTGTTGGCAAAAGAAGCAAGGCCAAAGCCGCATTCCCTGAATTTTCAGAACTGTCAGACCAAGCCGTTCGAATTAAAAATCACACTCTAGCAAACATAGAACAATATTTAGAACAATTTGAGGCCGCTGTTCAAAAGTCAGGCGGGCAGGTGCACTTTGCTCCAAAACCTGAAGATGCCCTTGAAATCATAGAGGAAATCTCAAAAAGCAAAGGGGCCAAAATCATTGCCAAAGGCAAAACAATGGTGGGAGAGGAAATCGGTCTCACCCATTTTTTGGAAAAAAAGGGCTATGAAACTGTAGAAACTGATTTAGGCGAATATCTCATTCAATTAAGAGGAGAAATGCCAAGCCATATCATCGCTCCAGCTGTCCATCTCACAAGAGATAATATCCGAAAAGATTTTATTAAAACTCATAAAAACCTGGCCAAAGACCGCACTTTAGAAACACCCGCCGACTTTGTAAAAGAAGCTCGCCACATTTTAAGAGAGAAATTCATAAATGCGGATATCGGCATAACGGGAGCGAATTTTCTCGTGGCTGAAACAGGCTCTTCAATTATTGTAACCAATGAAGGCAACGGAGATCTCTGCCAATCACTTCCTAAAACTCATATCGTTATTGCAAGTTTAGAAAAGCTCGTGCCCACCTTAGAAGATGCCTCAATCCTTTTAAGACTTTTAGCACGCTCTGCAACAGGCCAATCAATCTCAACATATACCACCTTTGCAACGGGCCCAAGAAGAGAAATTGATACATCAGGCCCGGAAGAGTTCCACGTCGTTCTGCTAGATAATGGCCGAAGTGAAATGCTCGGTTCAGAATTTGCCGAAATGCTACGCTGCATTCGCTGTGGGGCCTGCCTAAATCATTGCCCTGTCTATCAAAATCTAGGGGGCCACGCTTATGGCACGGTTTACCCAGGGCCCATGGGCTCCGTTTTATCACCACACTATTTTGGCGAAAAAGCAAAAGATTTACCCTTTGCCTCAAGCTTTTGTGGGCGTTGCAATGAAGTTTGCCCTATGCAAATACCGCTTACCAAATTAATGCGAAAATTAAGAGAAAGACCACAAACAAAAAGAACGCTCTTTGCCAAAACAACAATGTTTGCATGGAGCCAATTGGCCAAGCGCCCAAAGCTTTATAATTTAGCTCTAAAAGCGTTTTTACCGCTCCTTTCCATTGCAACAAAACAAAGCTGGCTGATGGAAAAAGTCCCAGGTGTAAAGGCCTGGAGCAAACACAGAAGCCTCCCGAAAATTGCAAAGACAAGTTTTCAAGAGGCGTGGGTAAAAGAGAAAAAAAGCAGAAAAAAACATAAAGAATTAAATGGGGTGAAGCATGACTAATCTAACACCTCTTAACAAAACAAGTGAAAAACGCCGCACGCAGTTTTTTAAAAACATCAAAAAAGCGGTTAATCAGAACAATTTGTCTCATGAGCAAAAACAAAATTTATGCAAGCAAGAAGCAGCTTATCAAAAGTTTAAATATCAACCTGATGCTCTATCAGAAGAGCAACGTCTTGCTCAATTTAAAGAAATTTTAGCCTCACAAAGCGCGCTTTTTTATGAATGTGCTTCGGAAGAACTTGCTGAAAAGTTAGAAGAATTACTAAAAGAACATTCAGATGAAAACGAAATCCTTATTGGAAAAAATTCGGATGTAGAAAAATTTGGTCTCACAAAAAGTGAGACAATCAATTTTATCGAAGTTGAGAGTTTTGAGAAAAATAAAGAAAACTACAACCTAACATCTGCCCTAACAACTGCCTTTGCAGCCGCCTCTGAAACAGGAACACTGTTTTTAAGCTCAGGTCCAGAAAATCCAACCTGGCTGAATTACCTCGCCAAATGTCATTTTGTATTGTTGGATAAAAGCACGCTCTGTCAAACCTATGAGCAAGCTTTTGAATTGGGAAGAAAACAACAAGAGAGCACAAACCAACCTTTTCCCCCACGTTCAATTAACATGATCAGCGGGCCATCAAGAACCGCCGACATCGAACAAACCCTCACTCTCGGAGCTCATGGTCCAATTGAATTAATTATCCTGATCTATTCCTCTAAAGAGAATGCTTCTGAAAATTAGAAAAGAATTTATTCATCACGGTGAGGCAACCTTCAGGGTTACATTGCAAAAGAAAGTGCGGCCCCTCAACTTCCTCAATCTGAGCTTGTGTATAATATCTTTTCATCGTGAGAGAGGTTGAACCATCAAGCAAGCGATCATCTTTTGCTTTAAGAATTAAAAGAGGCACTTCCAAATCATCCAGAGCGCCACGCATATCAACATGAAGAGCTGAGAGAACGCGCTGCTTCAAAACCTCAGTTGGTAGCGCATCAACAACGCGGGCAACACGCAGAGATAAATCAAGATCTAAATCATTACACAAAAGCCAGTTGATCAATTTTGGCGGTGCAGAAAAGTTAAGTAAAAATAGCAAGTTAGATGCAAGAGTTTTCCTAAAAGGAGACAATGGTGAAAAGCAAAATGATGCA
>JAEPQF010000027.1:0-8895 GCA_017640685.1 Hyphomicrobiales bacterium | reverse complement strand
ATGCAACTAAAACCAGTCCCTTAAGTTTAAGAGGCGCAAGAGTAGCAATTTCAATCGCAACCGGACCAGAAAAAGACTCAGCTAAAATAATATAATCTCGGTCACGTGGCAGTTGCTCATAAATTTGATCAACAATGTCTGAATAAGATAATCCTTCATCTCGTGGGTAAGAGATAATCTGGGTGGTAATTGAGGAGGGAAGTAACCTACGAAAGCCCTCAAAAAAAAGACCAGACCCATCTAGTCCTGGCAATAGTATTATGTGCATCGACACGCCTAGAATTACAAAGAGAGTTGATCAACCGTATCTGAGTGCAACATAACTCAATGAGAATGTCCATCATGATTATGGGTAGAATCTGGTTTTGCTTTATGCTTTTTCTCGTGTTCATGATTATGATTATGGTCTTCATGCCCACTATGTGAAGTTGGTAATGATTGCACCCCAAGCCCAAATTTATAAACCAAATGAGATCCTTTATATCCTGTAATAATGAGAGAACTAAAAAGGAAAATTAAAACAAAGGATGTGAGTATCCGACCTGTTAAAGTCTTAGAAGAAAATTTAAGGACTAACAAACTGATAAATAGTAAAACACTTGTACCAATCCCCCAATTTCTATGATCAGTCATAGCTACATGTGAAGAGCCATCATGAGCAACAGTCGAATAGGCATGAATGCCTGCTATGAGTGTTAAAATAGTGAAGAAGCCAGCCAAAACCAATGACCAAACAGAAAAGAGACGCATCTCTTGCCCCCATGTTGAAGAAGGGGAAAGCAAATTTGATAAAATGTAAAGAACTGAGCCAACAGAAATTAGGGCAATTGTAAAGTGCACAAAAAAAGGATGCCAGTTAGGTAATATCTCAAAATCCATGTAGGGCCCCCCAAATTAGAAATGAAAGACTTTAAGTAAATAACTAAGTCTAAGCTATCCTCTTAGGGGAAGGTCAATAGCGACATAAATTGTAAAAAAAGAGAACTGAAGCCATTAGAGGCAGAATTAATATGATTGTTTAATATGCTTAGCGAGTTTCTCACCTAAAATCTTATGCTCTTCTTCATCCAGATGCACACCATCAACTTTGCTAAGTCCAATATGATCAGAGGCTAAAAAGTAAGGGACATCAAGTTGAGATAAAACGGATTTATAAGCTTGCTCCGAACCTTTTCCTCGTTCAGCACCGCCAGAAAATTTTTCAGCCATGGGCCCTTTAGCTTGCTGTATCTCTGGTTGGATCACACATAAAATAGGGGGCGGCGCTGTCATCGGCTCAGGAGTGATACTACGAATTTTCTCAATCAAACGACCAAGATTAGCCGCACTTTCTAAAGCTGTCGCCCCAATGCAATCTTGAAAATCATTCACACCCAACATGAGAATAAAAAGATCAATAGGTGAGTTTGATTCTAACACCATTTGCACATGATCAATCCCATGTCGATTGGGTCGGTTTGGGTCTTCATAGGCTGTTGTGCGCCCATTTAAACATTCTTCAATGAGGTGACAGTCATCCCCTAAGCTAAGTTTCATAACGCCAGGCCAGCGTTTTGAAAAAACTTGCCTTTGCCGAGATCCTGGAATAATGCCCCAAGACATAGAGTCACCATAGACAAGAATATTCATGAAAAACTCCGAAAATACACGAAATGATAAAGTGAGAATTAAACGTCCAGGTTATCAACGCTAAGGGCATTATCTTGAATAAACTCACGGCGTGGATCAACAACATCTCCCATTAATTTTGAGAAGATATCATCCGCTTCATCAAGCTCACCAATTTTAACTTGCAACAGAGTGCGAACGGATGAATCAAGCGTAGTGTCCCAGAGCTGATCAGCATTCATTTCACCAAGGCCCTTATAGCGTTGCATAGTCAAGCCTTTACGGCCAATCTCATAAACAGCGTCGAGAAGTGCAACTGGTCCGTTAATTTCTTGCGGATCTTCGCGGCGGATTAATTTCGCCATGCCGCTATAAACTTCATCAAGCGATGTTGCAAAACTATTGAGTTTGCGCGCATCAGCTGAGTTGATCAAAGCTTCATCAAGAACGTGAACCTCTTTCACACCACGTAATTTCCGAGAAAAACTAAGGCCCTTATCTTCGCGAACTTTGCCTTCCCATCCCTTTTCTGTCTCATCAGAAATAGCATTTAAACGTTCTGCAATGCGTGATGCCACTTCCAAAGCTTTCTCAGGAGAATTTAAAAGTTCAGGATTGAGTGCACCACAAATAGCAGCTTGTTCCACAACCGAGCGTGTATAACGGCTATGCAATCCTTTTAATGTGGCTTCAAATTCTTTGGCTTCATAAACGACTTGGCGTAAATCTTGAGAGCTACGGACCTCACCATTTGCTAAATGCAAACTGGTTTCGTCAAGACCACTATCAATTAAGTAGTCCTCAAAAGCCGTTTGGTCTTTCAAATATTGTTCAGAATTTCCACGCTTCACTTTGTAAAGCGGAGGCTGAGCAATATAGAGATACCCGCCTTCAATTAATTCTGGCATTTGCCGATAAAAGAAGGTCAACAAGAGGGTACGAATGTGCGCGCCGTCGACGTCAGCATCTGTCATGATAATGATTTTATGATAGCGTAATTTTTCAATATTAAAATCATCACGGCCAATACCAGTACCAAGCGCTGTTATGAGTGTGCCAATCTCTTGGCTCGAAAGCATCTTATCAAACCGAGCTCGCTCAACATTTAAGATCTTACCACGAAGAGGTAAGATGGCCTGGTTCTCTCGATTGCGGCCTTGTTTAGCTGATCCACCCGCGCTATCACCCTCCACCAGGAAGAGTTCAGATTTAGCCGGATCGCGCTCTTGGCAATCGGCAAGTTTTCCCGGCAGGCTCGCCACATCAAGCGCGCCTTTGCGGCGCGTCAATTCGCGGGCCTTTTTCGCAGCTTCACGGGCTGCCGCTGCCTCAACCACTTTGCTCACCAGAATTTTAGCTTCAGTCGGGTGCTCTTCAAACCATTGCCCAAGCACATCATTTAATGAGCTTTCAACAACAGGGCGCACTTCAGAGGAAACGAGTTTGTCTTTCGTTTGAGATGAGAATTTCGGGTCAGGAACTTTAACGGATAAGACGCATGTTAACCCCTCACGTGCATCATCACCAGTTAGAGAAACTTTTTCTTTCTTAGCAATGCCAGATGAATTCGCATAACCATTAACAACCCGTGTAAGGGCGCCTCTAAAGCCGGCCAAGTGGGTACCACCATCTCGCTGCGGAATGTTATTGGTAAAGCATAAAACTTTTTCATGGTAGCTATCATTCCACCACATCGCGACTTCAACAGTGATGCCATCTTTTTCAGTCTGCACAGTAATAGGTGTGTCAATGAGAGGAGTTTTATTTTCGTCCAAATAACGAACAAACGCTTCTAAACCACCATCATACAAAAGTTCTTCAACAACCGGGTCAGCACCGCGATTATCAGTTAAAACAATGCGCACGCCAGAGTTCAAAAAGGCAAGTTCACGAAGGCGGTGTTCAAGGGTTTTATAGTCAAATTCAACCATAGAGAACGTTTCAGCACTGGGCATGAACCGAACTTGGGTGCCTTTGCGCCCATTAGCATCGCCTATCACTTCAAGAGGTTTGGTGGAAACACCATGCTCGAAGCGAATTTGATGCTCTTTATCATCCCGCCAAATGGTCAATTCAAGCTCTGTTGAAAGAGCGTTCACAACAGAAATACCAACGCCGTGCAAACCACCAGAAACTTTATAAGAGTTAGAATCAAACTTACCACCAGCATGAAGCTGGGTCATAATCACTTCGGCCGCTGAAATGCCTTCTTCAGCGTGAATGGCAACGGGAATACCGCGCCCATTATCGTTGACAGTCACAGAGCCATCAGCATTAAGGATGACATTGACAGTGTCACAATGGCCAGCAAGCGCCTCATCAATGGCATTATCCACCACTTCATAAACCATGTGATGCAAGCCTGAGCCATCATCAGTGTCACCAATATACATACCAGGGCGTTTACGAACGGCATCAAGGCCTTTTAAGACCTTAATTGAATCCGCGCCATAATCCTCACCTTGCTCGGCAGGGTCTTGACCAGGATTTTCTTGTGGTTCATCACTCATAAACGTCCTCAATTCCATAATGTAAAACTGGAAACTTCGCTTTTAAAATGCGTGTCTCAGTTGGTATATATCTTAACTATATACCAAGCTCAGAAACTGAAAAATCCCCAGCATCGGGCATAGATAATTTATACCCAAAAAAACAAAAAAACCGAATTTTATTCCGAAATCTCAAAGCCTAAAAAGAAACTTTGAGAGGGATGATAAAAATCGGATGAATAAATTAAATTTAAACTCAGAGAAAGGCCGTTTTTACTCTAACTTATTTAATATTTAGAATAAAAATATCTACTTAACCAAGGTGCATTAAGTCTAAGAAAAATATAATATTTTTAAAGCACCTTAGGATGAAAAAACAAGCGTAGAAAAAACAGATCTTTGAAGTTTATTTCTTTAATGACAACATTAGCATAGGCATAAAAATTATGCGACTATTTCAGCACCATCAACGGTGAATATTTGAGCATTTTTCCCAAAAAATTCAAAGCTTGAGTGGTCAGTTCCTGTCATCCAGGCCTGGCAGTTCAGTTTCAAGATTTCTTCAAAGAGGGCATGGCGTCTTTCTTGGTCAAAATGGGCCGCAATTTCATCCAATAACAGTAAAGGGGCATATCCACCAGCTTTGTCATGAACAAGCCGCGCATGCGCAAGGATCAGCCCAGTTAAAAGAGCTTTTTGCTCGCCAGTTGAGCAAAGTTTAGCTGGCATCTCTTTCGGCCCGTGCCCAACAACAAAATCTGTCCGGTGTGGGCCTTCTAAGGTGCGTTTTGCAGCTCGGTCTTGCATTCTATTTTCTCGCAAAATAATGCGATACTCATCTTCAACATCAACTGCCGCCTTGGTCTCAAGTGCTTTTTCCAAAATGCCATCAAGAGCAAGTGTCGCAAATGGAAAAGCTGTTTGCTCATCTCTATGCTCACGAATAACACCGCGCAAGCGCTCAATGGCCTCAAGGCGGCTAGCAGCTAAAGCAACCCCATATTCTGCCATCTGAATTTCAAGCCCTACAAACATATAGTCAGATGTCTCATGGGTTTCGAGGAGTTTATTACGTTGCCGCATGGCGCGCTCAAAATGATTCCATTGCTTGCGGGTTTCAGGGTTAAAAACCAGCATCAACCGATCAAGAAATCGCCGCCGCTCAGAAGCAGCGCCAGTAAATAAACCATCCATAGCAGGGGTGAGCCATAAAATTTGAATAGATTGCCCAAGTGGAGTTGAGGAACTTAGCGTCTCTCCATCAAGCCTGATTTTCCGTCGCACAGTTTCAGAAAGAGCAGCTCCTGTAACGCCTGTTCCAATTTGCGCCTCTCCCATAGCACCATGAACTTTTGCAGAAACCGCCCAATCACCATTCCCAGAAAAAGACGCTAGATCAGCTGTAACCGCCCGTCTTAATCCTTGCCCAGGGCTGAGGAGAGAAACAGCTTCAAGCAAATTGGTTTTGCCAGCACCATTTGAGCCAACAAGAACAACCGGGCGCGGAGATAAGTCGAGTTTTAAAGAAGAATAATTTCGAAATTGATATAACGAAATTTGCTCAATCCAGTTGCGCGTATTCCCACTTACAATAGTTCCACCACACCCTGCATCACCAGAGCCTTCATTAAGAGCCTCTGTTTGATCATCCGGCGGTGTTTCGTAACTGCTGGTCAAGTGAAATTACACTCTCATCGGCATCAGAACATAAAGCGCAGAAACATCTGTTCCATCGCGAACCATAGTTGGTGAACCAGGATCTGCAAGAAGCAAGTTTGCCGTATCGCTCTCGAGCTGTTGCGTTATATCCATGAGATAGCGAGCATTAAACCCGATTTCTAGCTCTTCATCACCATAATCGACAGAGAGTTCCTCGGTAGCACTACCGCTATCAGGGTTGTTCACTGTAAGAACAAGGCTTTGCTCGCTTAAATTCAGTTTAACCGCTCGGCCTCTATCAGAAGAAAGTGTCGAAACCCGGTCAACAGCTTTGGCAAAAACCTCGCGCGAAACTGAAAGCGCTTTATCATTGGCGGTTGGAATAACGCGGCTATAATCAGGAAATGTGCCATCAATTAGTTTTGATGTCATCACAAGGTCACCAACTGAAAAGCGGATTTTTGCGTCAGACATTTCAATGGTAACATCACTTTCAGTGTCCGCCACCATCCGCTGGACTTCAGCAACTGTTTTACGAGGAATAATCACCCCAGGCAAACCAGACGCTCCTTCAGGTAAATCAACTTCAACTTGAGCTAACCGATGGCCATCAGTTGCAACAGCGCGCAACATGGCAGTACCATCTGTTTCAGCTTCATGTAGGTAAATTCCGTTTAGGTAATACCGCGTTTCTTCAGTTGAAATTGCAAATTTCGTTTTTTCAATAAGTTGTTTTAAATCAGATGATTTAAGAGAAAATTTATGGCTTAAATCATCCGTGCTTAATTCTGGAAAATCATCAGAAGGAAGCGCTTGCAAATCATAGCGCCCTTTTCCTGCTGCAAGCATCACTCGGTCATCTTCACCACGCGAAAGCTCAACATCAGCGCCATCAGGCAATTTACGAACAATATCATGCAGCACATGAGCTTGAACTGTGGTGCCGCCTTCACTACCGATTTTAGCAGGCACTTTTTCAATCACTTCACGCTCTAAATCTGTCGCAGTTAAGCAAAGATGATCACCAGATGCCACAAGTAAAACATTAGAAAGAATAGGAATGGTATTTCTCCGCTCCACAATGCTTGTTACATGGCTAAGAGCTTTGAGAAGAGCGCTTTTTTCAATGACAAGTTGCATCTTTTTATTCCACTTATTGAGTGTTTGACTGGTCAAGAGACGAAAGAAAATTGCGTGTGATCGATGAGATCCTGCAGGGACCGCAATTGAACCCCTTATAGGGTGATTTTGCAACAGTTTTTAGGTTGTAAAGGGCCAGTTTTTACAGCTTTTCTCTATTTTTCAGGTATTTGTGCACATCAAGTTTAAAATGACGAACTAAATTGACTAAAAACCTGGCATTCATCAAGTTTGAGTGGTCAAACAAAAAGGCCAGCTCAAATATGAGCTAGCCTTTTTAATGTGAATTATCAATTGGTTTGAAAGCTAAAAACTAGTCTTTTAATAGTCTTTCAAGAATACCAAGGTCTTCGCGTAGTGTTTGGTTCCCACCAATCTCTTTTTCAATTTTGCGAATAGCATGCAGAACAGTTGTATGATCCCTGCCACCAAACCGGCGACCAATTTCTGGTAAAGACCGCGCAGTTAAACGCTTAGCCAAATACATACCAACCTGACGCGGCAATACAATAGAACGATTGCGGCGCTCAGAGAGAATATCTCCGCGAGACACACCATAATGGCGAGAGATAACCTTTAAAATATCATCAATTTTAATGCGGCGCGGCTCTTTCGTGCACATTAAATCACGAATGATGTGCTCAACAGCAGTTAGTGTGATCGGCTCGCTCGTAAATTGCGAGTTTGCATAAATGCGATTAACAGCCCCATCAAGCTCACGGCCACTTTCAGTCAAGCGGTCGGCAAGGAAATGGATCACTTCATCATGAACCACAAAATTCGGATCTTCAGAGATCTTTTCATCAATCCGGCGACGAAGAACTTGAGAACGCAGTTCAAAATCAAGTGGTTCAACTTCAACAACAAGGCCACCCCCCAAACGAGACCGCATGCGTGCATCCAAGCTTTCAAGCTGAGTTGGTGCTCTGTCAGAAGCGACGATCACTTGTTTGTTGCTATCGATAAGAGAATTCAAAGTGTGGCCAAATTCTTGCTGAGTGGCTTTACCTTGTAAAAATTCCATATCATCAATGAGCAATATATCAATGCCGCGTAATTTGTCTTTAAACGCCATGGCGTCACGAGTTCTAAGCGCATCAATAAAGCTATACATAAAACGCTCAGCTGTTAGATAGAGCACCCGCGCGGAACTATTGCGCTTTGCGACATCCCAAGCAATAGCATGCAAAAGGTGAGTTTTGCCAAGACCAACAGAAGAGTGAATATATAAAGGGTTGAACTTTAAATTTTGCCCAAGGCATTCAGAGACTTGCTTGGCTGCTGCAAAAGCCAAACGGTTAGATGCACCTGTAACGAAACTCTCAAATGTAAAACGTTTATCAAGCGGAGAGCCTTGAAATCCCTCATACTCTGTGAAGTTTTCATTGTTTCCATCACTAAAGATCCCACCACCTTGAGAAGGCGTGCCAACATTCGTGCGTTTTGTTGGAGAAGATTTTGTTGAAACTTCAACTTCACCTGCATCTTTAACCGCTATTGGTTGCCGCACATTAAATGATGCTGAGCTCACACTTTCGTCTATTTTAGAAAATTCTTCGGATGAAACTCTAAGAACAACATCGTAATAGTGTGAAACAAGCCATTTTCTTAAAAACTTTGTTGGAACAGAAAGCTTAAGTTGGCCATTTTCCAAACCAACAAATTCAACCCGACCAAACCAACTGGAAAAAACTTCTTCGCCAAGTTCTGCACGCAAACGTGCCAAAACTTGTAACCAGCATTGTTTTTTATCTTCAGTCACAATTAATACCCCGAATAGTTCTGAGCCGTTTAGGCCAATTATTTATTTAGCCGCTAAAAAACGGCTTACCTCATTGTTACAAAATGCTAGCCACTCACTAAATTTTACCAAGGCGTAAAATGAAATGAGGCCACAGGCTAGTTACGCAAAAGCACCTTAAGTCCCTCAGGTGCAAAAAAATGATTGGAATATTTTTTAATCTGAAAAGAAGACAATTTTAAAAACTCAAACCATAAA
>JAEPQF010000026.1 GCA_017640685.1 Hyphomicrobiales bacterium | reverse complement strand
GAGGGTCTCAACAATTTCAGAAGCAATTCTAATGCCCATATAAATCGCAAAAGGACGACCAGTTTTCATGAACTCAACCACATCATCAGCAACCACCTGATCTTTCGTAGCAGCTGTCAGCAATGTGATTGAACGATGTTCACCTCGAAAGGTAAGTGGGAGTTTAATAGAGGCACTGGCTGCTTGCACGGCACTAATGCCAGGCACAACTTCAACCTCAATACCAAACAGTTGACATGCCGCAAGTTCTTCTTGTAAGCGACCAAAAATACTTGGGTCTCCACCTTTAAGGCGAACAACACGAGAGCCATCCATAGCTTCTCGCACGATAATTTGATTGATCTCTTCTTGAGATGTAGATGGCTTTCCAGCTTGTTTACCAACATAAATGCGTTTTGCATCTCTGCGAGCATAATCCAAAATGGCGGGGTTGGCCAAACGATCAACCACGAGAACATCAGCTTCTTGCAAAAGGCGATGCGCTTTAAGTGTTAAATATTCTGGATTACCAGGCCCAGCACCAATGAGTGCAACAGAGCCAACAGGCGTTCCTCCATCTTCCGAATTAGAATGATCAAGCTCAGCCAAAATTTCAGCTTCAAGCGCCAGGGCTGCACCAGGTTGGTCTCCGCGCAAAACCGCTCGGCGAAACGCACCTTGCATCAAACGCTCCCAGACACGAAGGCGCGCCCGTCCATCTTCAATGCGAGACTTTAATGTTTCCCGAATGCGTGTTGCATGGCGCGCTAAATCTCCTAAATTTGCGGGCAAGTTTTTATCTAACAGTGCCTTTATGTCTCTAGCCATCATTGGCGCTGTGCCCTCGGTGCCAATAGCAACAGTAATAGGTGCACGCTCCACAAGAGAGGGAGTTAGAAAGTCGCATTGATCAGGTGTGTCCACAACATTCACCAATACATCAGCGGCGCGTGCAGCATCTGCAACGAGTGTATCAAGCACTTCATCATCATGCGCAGCATAAACAAGCCGTTTGCCTTCAATGTCTTTTTTCTCAAAGTCACGCTTAATAAGATTTACATTCGGAAAATCTTTGATGAAGCTTAAAATTTCCTCATCAAATTCAGGCGCAACAAGAGTGATTGTGGCTTCTGTTTTGCTCAAAAGCCGCAATTTCTGCAAAGCGGTCTCACCACCTCCAGCCACCAATATGTGGGCATTTTTTGTTTCAACAAATATTGGAAAATATTTCATAATTTAAGCAGTTGCCTCAGCTTTAATGTTAGATGATGCCCCATTTGGCATCGAATCTGGCAAAGAAGCATCCGTTAAACGAAGCTCCAGCCCATCAAGCTCTTCTTCATAAATAATCTGGCAAGAAAGTCGAGAATAATCCGTCACAATCGGTAAGCTATCAAGCATATCTTCTTCATCATCGCGCATTTCATGAAGTTTCTCGACCCATTCAGGTGCCACTTCAACTTGACATGTCGCACAAGCACAAGCACCACCACATTCAGCTTTAATAGGCAAGCCATGCTCACGAATAATTTCCATCACACGCCAGCCTTCAACTGCTTCAAGTTCATGTAGTTTGCCTAGTTGATCGATTACGTTAATAACGCCCATTTTAAAATCATCCATTCATGAAGTCTAAATTGAGAAAGACTTATTGTTTATCACAAGTGAAGGCCTGTTTTTAATCTCTAAGAGGCCTTGGTAATTACCCCTGTTAACGAGCTATTCGAACAGGCTTTCCATCCACAAAATGGATACCACATTCAGTTTTATCAGCGCCGCGCCAACGACCAGCTCTTGGGTCTTCTCCTTCAGCTACTGGTGATGTGCAAGGAGCACACCCAATAGAAGGATAGCCTTTGGCCACCAGCGGATGCCTTGGTAAATCATGCTGAATGATGTAATCCGCTAATTCAGTCGGCGTCCAGTTAATCAAAGGGTTAACTTTGATTGATCGTTCAGTTTTTTCAAAGAAACCTAGCTGAGACCGAATATCATTCTGGAACCGTTTACGTCCTGAAATTTCAGCAATAAAAGGTGCCAAAGCCTGATCAAATGGTAAAACTTTTCGAATGTGGCAGCATCCATCCGTATCAGTTTCCCATAAATTACCGTTTGGATCTTTAAGGTGTATCAAACTATCATCTGGGGTCACAGTTTGAATATTGGTTAAGCCAAATCGTTGTGCAAGCTGATCACGATAAGCAATGGTTTCAGGAAAAAGCTTACCTGTATCCACAAAGATCACGGGTATATTCGGATCAATCTCAGAGGCCATATGCAATAAAATTGCTGATTCAGCTCCAAAAGAGGAAACAAGTGCAATCTTGCCATTGTAAAGCTCATGAATTGCAACTCTTAGAACATCTTGTGGGGATGCAAATCGATGGATCTCATTCAATTCCTCAACACGTTCCAAAGAAATATCTGGTGACGATTGAAAACGAAGAGTTTCTTCATCTTGATTTTTTGCATTTACAGACTTTTCAGCTTGCATAGTCATGTTTCAAATCCACAGCGTTTATTAAAAACAGAAAAATAACTTTTATATTTTTTCACTATTATTAGGTGATTTTTCTATTAAAATGCAATAGCTGCGGGCTAAAAAGGATTATTATTCCGCTTTGAATGATGGGTTAGAATAAATTTTCATAAATCTCTGCTCAGATACAGAAAGTCATTCCAGCAAAAAATCAATAATTTCCAAGAGAATGACAAATTTCAGAGTATTTTGTCTAAAAGGTCAGAACATTTCACTCAAAATGGAAGTGCGGTTTGGAGAGAATAGAAAAAAATTAGGTGATTTTAAAAGCTAATTTAGCAGCAAAACTAGTTTTTATCTTCAGGTAAAGAAGGAAGCGGCAATACCTCAACGCCTTCATCGTGCAGTTCTTTAATCTCACTAACTTGAGCTTCGCCATAAATGCCCCGTGAGGGTTCATCGCCATAGTGAATTTTGCGCGCCTCAGTGGCAAATTGGTCGCCCACATAATCCGCTGTTTCAGTAACATGAGTGCGATAATTACGTAGTGCTGTGTTTAATTCTTCCATAGCGTTCGTCTGAGTTTTACTGGCTGAAATTTGTTTCTTTTTGCGAGAGGTACTGACATTGGGAGCCATCAAAGCTTTAGAAACATCTGATCCACCGCATTGAGGGCATGATAATAACCCTTTTTTACGTTGTTGTTCGAAATCATCGCTAGAGCGAAACCACGATTCAAACTCATTTTTACATTTGCAAACAAGTTGATAGCGGATCATAAATTAGTCCTCAAAAGTCAGTCATTCAATATCGGTGATCAAAAGTCGAAATTTTACAAAGAATAAGTCTATAACTTATTCAAAGTTTTTTCCATGGGTTAAAGATGGCACAATTTGTCGTGCCTTTTCAACGTCAGTTAAATCAATGGTTTGCGTATAGACACCAGGCTCGAACCCTGCATCTAATAAAACCTCACCCCATGGCGAAATAACTAAGCTATGCCCAAAGGTCTTTCTGCCATTATCATGCTCACCAGTTTGCCCACTGGCTACAATGAAACATCCAGTTTCAATAGCCCGCGCTCGCAGTAAAACATGCCAATGTGCCTCTCCTGTTGTTTTCGTAAAAGCCGCAGGAACACTAATGAGCTGAGCGCCTTGTTTTGCTAAATGACGAAACAAAGCTGGAAACCGTAGGTCATAACAAATCGTCATGCCAAGTTTAGCACTTAGTGGAGTTGGGTTGTGCGTGGAATTAAAATCACAATCAACCACGACGCTTCTATCACCAGCCCTATAAGAGGCTGATTCATTATAGCGCTCTCCATTAGGTAGAGTCACGTCAAACATATGTATTTTATCATAAAAATACATATGCTGCTTATCACTATGAGGGGAATAGTCAGGGCTGATGAGATAAGACCGGTTTGCAAAAAGGAACTTACCATCACCCGCGTCTTTGTTTTCAGGCAAGGGAATTGCAACGGAGCCCACATGCAGCCAAATTTTATGATGTGCAGCGCTTAAAAAGAGTTGGTTTAGCGCATCTTTATAAGCATTACTTTTTGTAATTCGCGCGACTTCTTTTGGGTTCAATTCCATCAACAAACTATTTTCAGGAGATTGAACATAAGTAGCCCCAAGCTTTGCAGCCTGTGCAATATGCTCAGTGAGAAAATCAAAGTTTTTCTCAAGAGTTTTGCCGGAAGTCATTTGAATGAGAGCAAGTTTGATATTTGATTGGTCAGCCATTTCAGAAGAGTGAGGGGGCATAATTTAATCTCTCTCTATTTCAAGAAACTTAAAGCAGCTAATATCAAATAAAACGAAGCTTAATTTGATGCGTCTAATCCAAGAAGCTCATCAAGATTGCCTGCACGATCTAGGGCATAGAGGTCGTCACAGCCACCAACATGCACATCATCAATAAAAATTTGTGGAACAGTGCGGGCACCAGCAGCCCGCTCCATCATGATGGCGCGTTGATCAGGCTGGCGAGCAACATTAATTTCAGTAAACTCAACACCTTTATGATTGAGAAGCATTTTAGCGCGCTCACAAAAACCACATGCAAATCCGGTATATACAGTCACAGCTGCCATTTAAAAATCCCTAAAAAAAACTAGGCGTTCTAAATTGTTCTTAAAGCACCTAAGCCTCAAATCGCAATCTAAAGCACGAAATACAAAGTCTAAAACGTTGATATAATGTCAATATTATTGAGTTTCAACCCCAATAAACCCAATTATAGCTCCCATAGCCAATAGCACTAGCAGCCAATGTCCAGCGTCAATGAGTGTCAGTTTAAAGGGGCGACCTTGAAAACTATAATTAACAAGAAGTGTTGGGAGAATAAACCCAAGCGCAACGAAAGCCGCAGTGATCAGTCCATGGCGAACATCAACCACCATATGGCCCATCAAACCTGAAAGAGTGATGGCGAGCACGAGGTTCGCAAGAGCAGCAAGAACCATAGGAACAACAGGCATTTTCTTTTTGCCCTGTTCATCGACCATGTCAGCGGGGTCGATAGACGCAGCCTTCATCCAAGCATTCCCAAGAATTCCATACCAAATACCACCTATGAAAAATCCAATGACTGCAGCAACTAAAATGGCAATCATACTTTGTCCGGCAAAATCCATGATTAAGGTCTCCTAATATGGTTCATATAAAAGCGGTTAAAAGGTCTATTTTATAAGCCAGGTGTCAAACATACTAACTCTAATTAACTGGCTACTAAAACTAATTTAAAGCGGAGGGTTTTTCAAACCACCCATTTTGCAAATGAGTTTCCACTCAGATTTAAGAACAGGTTGCACTGAAAGCCGAGAATTATTCACCAAAATCATTTTTTCAAGTTTTGGTTCTTCTTTAATTTGATCAAGTGAAACTGGCTCCGGAATGTCGGCCACTGCCATCACATCCACGCATTCCCAACGTTCATCCTCAGTGGTCGAATCTTGATGAGCTTCACGTAAAACTTCAACTATTCCAACAATGCTTTTTTCTTTAATGGAATGATAAAAGAAACCAAGGTCTCCTTTTTTCATTTCTCTCATATTGTTGCGTGCTTGATAATTTCGCACACCATCCCATTCCTCACCTTTTTTGCCTTTTGCTTTTTGGTCATCCCATGACCAGGTATTCGGTTCAGATTTAAATAGCCAATATTTCAAAATGATGCCCCCTTAAAAAAACTTTATCTCTATATTGAGAGTGAGATAAGCACTCAAATAACATAGCTAAAACTTAAACTTAAAATAATTGAGCACGAAACAAAAAATATTATTTCCACATAATAGGTTTTTTGCCATTTTTATTTATTATAACAAATATGTTAAGGCACTAAATAAACCTCTTGCCAATTGGTCTTGACGACATCTTAAGTTATTCAAGTGATAAATAGCTCTTTTAGCACTAGCTCTTGTAATGAGACTGGCATTCTCTGGTTTTTATCTAAAATGGAAGTGTTAATTTGCTTTATTTGCATAAAAAGCGAGAATTATGGAGAAATTTTACCATTCTAATAATAAATTCTGATGAGCAAGCAGAACTAAGGTAAGAGCTTAATGAATAAAATAATTTTAATTTGTAATGAGTTATAAAAAGAACTTTAATTAACTTTAAGCGCAACAAAACATGTGGATGCTTGTGGCGGTTGCTGGTAGGCAACAGAAGCCACAAAAAAACGCAGGTTGCTTCATACGGATGCTCTGTGGGTATCTGAAGCACATATTGCAGATGCTCTGTGGGCATCTGAAGCACATATTGCGGATGCTCTGTGGGCATCTGAAGCACAGAGAAGTCAACTGAAGTGTGACGAAATAAATAGCACGGATGCATTGTGGGCAACTGAAGGTGCATCCAATAAGCACCGGTTGCTGGTGGGCAACTAAAGGTGCATCGAACAAGTCTGGAGTAGATTATGGCATCAGAAGATATTGAACGCGGATTGGTAGCAAAATATTTGCACCGTGTTTTGCGCGCTGACCATATTCCTACCCGGGCCGCACGCTACATTCTATATTGGTTAAATGACCGCACAGAAATGCTGTCTTTGCCTCTGCCTAAAAAGCTAAGCGGTGCGATTGGTAACATCTATTCCTCAAGCTTTAGTCAGGCAGACTTTAATAGCGCCTTTCTTGACCACCGTGATGAAATTTTAGAGATGCTTGATGAAGCCGCTAAAAAAACCGGTTGGCCTGAGCCGATGTGGACCAATATCAAGAACCTTACCAAAGCTTTGGAACTTGATCCAAAATGCCAGGAAATTGTTGGGCTCATTGCTTGTTTCCATCGCTTTGATCAAGTGCAATATTTGTGTAACTCGGTAACCGAATCCATCGGCCCGTTAAGCCGCTCACTTGCCCTTTTAACTGACTTAAGTGTGAATGATGTAGAGCGTTTCACTGGCCCAGCTGGTGAGATGGTAGCAGCCGGTTTGCTTCAGTTAAAAAATGAAGGCGGGGAGCTATCAGGCCCAGGTGGGCACTTCGCTATCACCTCAAGGTTAGATGCGTGCTTAGATCAACGCTTTAAAAAGTTCGATCAAATGCGCGAAGCTCTTCTTGGTTCTCCACTTGTCGCCAATATCGATCTAACTGATTATGATCACATCAAAGGTGATCGTGATTTAATCTGTAATGTATTAAAAGGGGCGGTTGCTGAAAAAGCCAGCGGTGTGAACATCCTTCTTTATGGCCCACCAGGATCTGGCAAAACGGAGCTAACAAAAGTCGCAGCTAAAAAAGCAGGGCTTTCCATTTATGCAGCTGGTGAAGATGTTGGCGCTGAAGGTGAAGTTGATCGAAAAGGGCGTTTGTCAGATTTAGTCTTTGCTATCAGTTTGTTAAGAGGGGCGAAGAACGCCGCCATTCTTTTCGATGAAATGGAAGATATTGCGCTGCAACTCATTAGAAGAGGCGGCTCGAAAGTTTATCTCAACCGTTTGCTTGAGAATAATCCGGTTCCTATTCTGTGGACATCAAATAACATCAGCGACATTGATGCAGCGATCCTTCGCCGGATGATCTTGGCGTTTGAATTAAAGTCACCTCCAACTTCTCAGCGTCAGCGCATCATTGAAAGAATGGCTGAACGAATTGGAGTTAAACTTAAAAAAGAAGAAATCATATCTCTAGCGCAAAAACTTGATGCCACACCGGCCATCATGGAAAATGCGTTGAAGGTTGCCAAATATTCCAAAGGCGGAGCCAAGGAAGTTGAACGCGCTGCTCTTGGGATCACAAGAGCGGTTTCTGGTCTTCAAGCACGCCGGGTTGCAGACAATTATGTCTATGATCCAAAACTATCAAAAGCTAGTCGCGACATTTATGATTTATCATCGCAATTAAAATCATCCGGTAAACATAATTTTTCACTCTGTCTTTCTGGTCCCCCAGGTACAGGTAAGTCTGCTTACGCTCGCTTTTTAGCTAAAGAGCTTGGTCTAGAGGTCATTCAAAAACGGGCCTCAGATATTTTCTCAGCCTTCGTTGGCGAAACAGAAAAGCAAATTGCTGACGCATTTTTAGAGGCGCGTGAAGCGAATGCATTTTTAATTTTCGATGAAGCAGATAGCTTTCTTTACTCAAGGCAAGATGCCTCTCGTTCATGGGAGGTGACGCAAGTCAACGAAATGCTAACCTGGATGGAAGAACACCCTTTACCAGTTTGTTTCACCACGAATTTAATGGACCGCTTGGATACAGCATCTTTGCGTCGTTTCACATTCCATGTACGTTTTAACTTCATGGATAAAGAGGCTTTGAAATTAGCTTATGATGTATTCTTTAATTTGAAAAATGTGCCCGAATACGGATTAAAATTTGAGAACTTAACACCGGGCGATTTCGCACAAGTGAAAAAGCAAGCCGAGGTTTTAGGTGCTCTTGATGAGCCAGAGCGCTTAATCGCCCTCTTGAAAGATGTAAGCCAAACCAAACCCGGCAATAGCGAAAATATCGGTTTTTTTAATTAGGCTATAGACACATAAAAAACACCCTTTAAAATCTGCTGTTTTTTTAAATCAGCATGTGTGTATAACTATTTGTAATCTATTGAATTTTACAAAAAGATCGTCTCTTTGTGCCCATAACAGTGGGTGAAGGCTAGCCCGCGTCAAACTTTCACCAAGAAGTCCCTCAAAATGCTGATTAGTCCCGTTAATTAGAGAGGTGCTTTAAAGAGATGGTTAAATCTCTTTTTAAGCGCTCTTTAATCGAAGAGTCTTGTGGGTTTAAGTGGTCTTTTCCTCACGGGCTCTCACAGTTTTGTTACAATATGTTTGATGAATGTTTCTGATTACTACATTAATTTGATCATATTCCAAATGAAATGTGGGAACTGAAGTTTAATAACTCGAACTTAAATTTAAAAGGAGACGTCAATGTCTAAATCAACAATTTCAGCAGCAATTCTTGCTGGCGCAGTTGCAACAGCTCTAACAGGTGCAGCAGACATTAAACCAGCTGGCGCTGCAGATAATGAAAAGTGCTACGGCATTTCTCTAAAAGGTAAAAACGATTGTGCAGCTGGTAAAGGCACAAGCTGTGCAGGCACATCAACAATCGATTATCAAGGTAACGCTTGGACATATGTACCAAAAGGCACATGTGAAAAAATGGAATTGCCAGGTGGTCGTAAAGGTAGCCTTAAAGCGCTAGATCGCGACAACCCTGCATAATATAAAAAAGCTCTTCCCATCAATACGGACCATAATAATGGAGATGGGAAGAGCTCTTAAAACAAAACGAAACAAAACAACCTGTTCTGTTTGGTTACGTTCAAGAGCAAACAAGCTTTGCATCAAATAAATATCTCTATTTGATTGATGCTTTAACAAGGCAGGTGCCCAATGAAAAAAACGCCAAACCTAAAAGAAACAAATTTACCAGCAAGAGCTGGTGTCGGCCTTAAAGCTGAGCATTATCAAGATATCTGCGAAACTTCACCGGGTATTGGCTGGTTTGAAGTGCACCCAGAAAATTACATGGGCGCGGGCGGTGCCCCCCATCATTATCTCACAAAAATAAGAGAAAATTATCCTCTAAGTTTACATGGCGTTGGTCTCTCAATTGGTGGCTCCGAGCCCCCTTCAAAAGAACATTTAGCTAGGGTGAAAGGTTTAGTCGGTCGGTACCAACCAGAAAGTTTCTCCGAGCACTTAGCTTGGTCATCTCACGAAGCAGGTTTTTTTAATGATTTGCTTCCCTTACCTCTAACTGAAGAAACATGCCAAACCGTATCAGAGCATATTGACCATATCCAAACAACGATTGGTCAAAAAATGCTATTGGAAAATCCCTCGACCTATGTCGCATTTGACCGCCAAGATTTCACAGAAATTGAATTTTTAAAAGAAGTTGTAAAACGCACTGGCTGCGGTTTGCTACTTGATGTAAATAATGTTTTTGTGTCTTGCACCAATCATGAGCACGACCCGCAAGATTATATTAAAAATTTCCCAATGGAAGCTGTTGGAGAAATTCACTTGGGTGGTCACGCGCCAGATGAAGATGACCTTGGCAATCCTTTGCTTATCGACGCTCATGATAGAGAAGTGATTGATGATGTTTGGGATCTATATGATCAAGCCATCAGTCAAAAAGGGCCTGTTGCAACCTTGATTGAATGGGATAATGACGTCCCAACTTGGGAGGTTTTATTCAGTGAAGCCAAGCGAGCTGAAGCTGTTTTAGAAAAATATAAAAACCAAACCACAAAAACCAGTTCAGAAACGAAATATCTGGGTTTGAAAGAGAGAGTGGCTTGAGATGAGTGAATGGTCTAAACTTCAATCATCAGTTTCAAACGCACTTGAGGATTTAAATTTAGAAGTGCCATCAGGCATTAAACGTTTAAAAAATGGTGTGGTGCCCAAAAAACGATTTAGCGTTTATCGCAATAATGTCACCCTCAGTTTAATTTCTGTTTTAGCAAGCACATATCCTGTTGTTGAAGAAATTGTCGGCGATGAATTTTTTGCCACCATGGCAAGGGAGTTTGCTCTTTCTCACCTGCCACAATCTCCGGTAATGATCAATTACGGTGAGGAATTTCCAGACTTTTTAAAAACCTTCGCCCCTGTGAAAGAATTGCCTTATCTAAGTGACGTTGCTCGTCTCGAATGGCATCGCAACACAGCCTATCATGGCGCAAACGCATCCCCAGTGACAATTGAAGCCTTAGGTGAATATAAAGAAGAAGACGTACCAAATTTAAGCTTTGAGTTGCATCCAACCTTCGCTCTCATCAAAAGCGATTATCCCATTGTCACCATCTGGCAAGCGCATCAGCAAGATAACCCGCCTGAGTTTCTAAAAGGGTTAACGATGGAACAAGGGGAAGCAGCCCTTATCATTCGCCCAGAGCTAGATGTGCTCATAAACCAAGTCTCCATCGGTACATATGAATTTTTACAAAGCCTAAATAAAGGGCTCTCTTTTTCCCTGTCTGTCGAGCAGGCAATCGCAATTGAACCATCTTTCGACATTCCAGCAAACTTAGCTGGTCTCTTTAACTTAGGCGCCGTCACAGGCGTGAATTTAACAACAACAAGCTGACTAATAATCAGCAATAGTAAAGTCAAAAAGGGGACAAAATGACTGGATTAATCAATTTTTTTATTAGCATTTTCAGTTGTATACCAAACTGGATCTACACAACATTAGCGCGCTTTGTTATTGGCCTTACTTTTTTCAATTCAGGGCTGACGAAAGTTGATGACAATTACATCATCTTGAGCAAAACAAAAGCTTTGTTCAATGACATCTATTTTCAAGGACTACCGCTCTCAAAAGGCGTCATAGATATATTAGCGGTTTTCGCAACCTATGCTGAACTCACATTACCAATTTTACTATGGATTGGTTTGGGCGCTCGTTTTGCAGCTTTAGGCTTGCTCATAATGACAGCGGTAATCCAAATTTTTGTTTTCCCTGGCTCTTACGTGCTTCACGGTTTGTGGGCCGTTGCGCTACTTACCATCATCGTTAATGGCGCTGGGCCATTGTCTCTTGATTATTTCATCAAAAAATCAAGAGGCTAAACCTCAATATGTAAACTGATACCTAGCCCATTTTGGGCTGGGGGCACTTGGCACAGCGTCAAAGAAGTCCGCGTCAGAATAGCCGTGAGAGAAAGGCAACTTTCTATACGAAGAAGGAGTGACGCCAATATGGTTACCTAGAGGGTAACTGAAGTGAAGAAAAGGCGTCGGGACATGGGCAGCTTTAGCGAAGCCCGGTGCCTAGCACCGCCCCTCGGAGGCCTAAGCGCTTAGCACGGTTGTTGGTGGGTAACTGAAGTGTAAAAAAGCGCTTAGAATAGCCGTGAGTGTGAGTAAGCAACCATCACGCCCCGGTTGCTAGTGGGCAACCTGAAGGGGCGCTAAAAGAAAACCGAGGGCTCAATGGATAATGCCCCTTCAGCCCTTTCTGCAATCCTCTCCAAAAATTCCACACTTTCACCAACGGCTGCTTTCAATTCGTCCCCTTTTACCAAGCGGGAAAGCAAATGAGAGGCAAAAACATCGCCAGTACCTTTTGGCATTTCTGCAATAAAGGGACTTGAAAAAATTGTTTTCTCCCCTTGGTGAATAAGAACAGTTTTAATTGATCTTTGTTGAGTTGAAATCTCAGTCGCTTCTCGAGATGAAGGGGCATCAGTTGAAACACCAATATGAGCTGATGTTATCACAATTTGCGGCACTTTTAAAAGGTTCGTGCTTGGAAGCAGTTCATCAAAATTTGGTTGTGAGATGCCGCAAAGCCAAGAAAATTCAAAAAGGTTAGGTGTAATCACATCGGCAAGTGGCAGAAGTAAATCTCGAACAGCCTGAGCAACGTCTGCCGAAACATAAAGCCCGGTGTCGCAATCACCAAGAACAGGATCAACAAGAATAAGAGCTGAAGGATTTTCCAGCCGCAATTTTTGAAAGAAATCTGCCGTTATCTCAACTTGCTCAACACTTGCGAAATAACCCGTCATAACTCCATTCAGTTTGGGGAGCCAGCCATCTTCGCTAAGCGCATTTAGCTGCATCTTAAGGCTATCTGCAGGAATTTTATGTCCAGCAAATTTTCCCAAATCAGGACGCGACGCTAAAATTATGGTTGGTAAACAAATGGCTTTAATTTTTTCACAAGCAAAGCTGAAGCGCGCAATAGAAAGTCCAACAGCCCCAACCCCAACTTCAGAGCTAATGGCAAGAACAACACAGTCGTTAAAGCTGCGCATCTGGTTTCCTTAAAAATGACATGGCACAAAGCACAAAAAGTAAATTTTTAAATCACTATACTTTATAGGGCTTTCGTTTTTATAAATAACCCGATAAATTGCCGCCAAATCATAAAAATGGAGAAAATAATGGCCACTATCCGCCCACGTCGTTCAGTATTATACATGCCAGGTTCAAAAGAACGTGCCTTGGAAAAAGGCAAAACCCTACCTACAGATGCCATCATCTTTGATTTGGAAGATGCCGTTGCACCAGATATGAAAGATATGGCCCGTGAACAGGTCGCAAAAGCCGTTGAGGCAGGCGGATATGGTCAAAGAGAACTTGTCATTCGTGTAAATGGCCTTGATACACCTTGGTTTGAAGCAGATTTAAAAGCAGCTGCAAGCGCAAAACCAAATGCCATTTTGGTGCCAAAAGTTTCAAAAGGTGAAGACATACGAAATGTTCGTGAGCAATTAAAAGCTTTAGGAGCCGATCCCTCAATTGACCTCTGGGCTATGATGGAAACACCTTTAGCAATGCTTAAAGCGTTGGACATTGCTGAAAATGGCCCTGCTGATAGTCATCGTTTATCTGTGTTCATCATGGGCACAAATGATCTTTCAAAAGAAACCGGCGCAGCTATTAAACCAGGCAGAGAAGCAATGTTGTCTTGGCTCTCAACATGTGTGGCAGCAGGCAAAGCTTTTGGTATTGACATCGTTGATGGCGTTTATAACGACTTTAAAGACGAGGAGGGCTTTAAAACAGAATGCGCACAAGGTCTTGATCTAGGTATGGATGGTAAAACACTCATTCATCCAGGGCAAATTGAACCTTGTAATGAAATCTTCTCACCATCATCTGAAGCGGTTGAGTGGGCCCAAAAAATCATTGAGGCATTTGAATTGCCTGAAAATCAAGGAAAAGGCGCCATCACAGTCGAGGGCAAAATGGTTGAACTCCTGCACGCAGAAATGGCAAAACGCACAGTTGCTATTTCTGAAGCGATCAAAGCCATGTCTTGAGAATTGCACAATCTTTAAGCAATTAACTTAACTTAGGTTAATGGCAATAAAAAACGCTCATTTCTAGAAAATGAATTATCGTTCTATAAGAAAAGTAACAAAGCTCGGCATAATTGTACTTTCATACAATTTTGCCGAGCTAAGTCCCTTTAATCTTAATCATATTCAATTGAAAAACTGTTCGAATTTGGGAGAATAAGTTATGAAATTATATAGGTTTTTAACTGGCCCGGATGATGCAAGTTTTTGTCATAGAGTAACTGATGCCTTAAACAAAGGCTGGGAACTCCATGGAGATCCGCAATATAGCTATGATCATAAGAAGCAAGCTATGTTGTGCGGCCAAGCTGTTGTTAAAACTGTGGACGGTAAAGACTACACACCTGATTTGAAATTATCAGAACAATAGGTGCGCAAAAAAGAATTAATTTTTCTTAATAAAGACATATAATTAAGAGATGTTTTTAAAGTAAAACTTTTAATGTTAAGGTTGGCGTTAAGAGTTAATTGCTGGCGCAATAGTTCGGTAACTGACTAAAGTTAGATGATGACGTGTCTAGAGCCAGCAGCACGATGTACGAAGTGTAAGATGTGCGAAGCGTAAAGTGTATTTGCGATAATGGATATAAAACTAACAATGAAAAAAGATCTATTAAGCAAATCCACCTCATTATTATTTGAAAAGTTTCATACTGAATTTAATGCCGTTATCGTTTATGGCCTGAGAATATTCGGCGCCTTTCTAACCTTTCTTTTGCAAATTTTTCTCGCCCGTTGGATGGGGAAATATGAGTATGGTCTCTTTGCATTGGTATGGTCATGTCTCATAATCGCTGGAGAGTTACTCAGTTTCGGGCTTTATAATCTTATTCAACGCCTAATCCCTGAATATAGAATTGAGGGCAAGCATGAATTGCTAAGAGGTGCCATATGGGGCAATGCCGCAAGTATCATTGTAGCCTCTATCTTAACGTGCTGCTTGCTTTATGCCGGGCTCTTTTGGGCAACTTCAAGTGGTAATCTATCTTCAATTTATGCAACGCCATTGATGATCGCACTCCTAAGCTTACCAGCTTTTGCTCTATCAGAT
This sequence comes from Hyphomicrobiales bacterium, assembly GCA_017640685.1. Classification (GTDB taxonomy): domain Bacteria; phylum Pseudomonadota; class Alphaproteobacteria; order Rhizobiales; family HXMU1428-3; genus HXMU1428-3. Next base: position 20,332 of record JAEPQF010000026.1, on the reverse strand, counting down.
TATCTATCTGGCATTGGCCGGAGTTATGGTTGGATGATACGTGCCTTCGCTCCCGCTGCCATTTTCCGCCCCCTTGCAATAATAGGTTTGTTGGCAGGGCTTGCCTCACTAGGAGTTAACGCATCCGCCACGGTTGCGATTTCAGTTGCTGTCATAACCATTTGGACCACTCTGTTGCTTTCATTTGCCATTACAGGCTTTAAAATTCCAAAAGTGGAACGTAGCGGTAAGAGGGAATACAAAATCCCAACATGGATTTGGGCCGCTCTCCCAATGATGATGATTTCTTCATTTGAACTCTTATTGTTCAATGTTGATGTTCTAATGATCAGCCATTTTCTAGAGCCAGACCAAACAGGAATTTATTTCGCGGCAACCAAAATAATGGCCTTTGTTGCATTTTTAAATTTTGCGATTGGTTCAGCGTTTAACCGGAAATATGCAGAAGCTCATGCAAATAATGATCATACAGCGTTAAGTTCAATCATCCAGCGCTCAGCTTGCCTCACCTTTTTCCCATCACTTTTGATGATATTATTTATCGTTTTTCTCAATGAGGAGATTTTATCTCTTTTTGGTGAAGGGTTTGAAAATGCTGAAATTGTAATTATGCCTTTGGCAATAGGTTTGGTATTTCGTGCGCTAGTTGGGCCAGGTGAGCGTATTTTAATGATGGCTGGGCAGCAATTTAGCTGTGCAATCATCTATTTAGGAACAGTAACAGTTGATATTGCATTGAACCTGTTTTTAATCCCTGAATATGGCATTCAAGGTGCAGCTTTTGCTACGTCTATTTCCTTCACCTTTATGGCATTAATGCTCTTTTTAGCTATAAAAATGCGCCTCAATGTGCTCTCGTTACCTTTCTTCCTAAAAAGTGAAAAGAACCCATCATGAAAAAATAGGTGTGTCTGTTCATTTGACAAAAATCCAATAAAAAAATCCTTGTTAATTTTCTGCAATTGTCTATGAGTTACTGAAAAAGTGATCGTTGAATAAGGAATAGAAAGCATGAGCAAAACCAATCCAGGTAATTATTTTGAAGATTTCTCTGTAGGCCAGGTTTTGCATCACGCAACGCCGCGCACCATCACTGAAGGTGATATCGCTTTATATACAGCGCTTTATGGAATGCGTTTTGCTGTGCAATCAGCAGATAGCTTTGCAATGGATATTGGGTATGAAGCAGCGCCAATTGATGATCTTTTGGTTTTTCATATGGTGTTCGGTAAAACAGTACCTGATATTTCTCTCAACGCTGTCGCCAATCTAGGCTATGCCGATTGTAAATTTGTCCAGCCTGTTTACCCAGGAGACACAGTCTCAACCACGTCAAAAGTCATCGGCTTAAAAGAAAATTCAAACGGCAAAACAGGCGTTGTCTATGTTCGCTCAACTGGTCGCAATCAGTTGGGTGAAATCGTCCTCGATTATGTGCGCTGGGTGATGGTCCGCAAGAAGGATGAAAACTCACCAGCCCCAACACCAGACGTGCCTGAGTTACCAAAGCGCGTTGAGCCAACCCATTTTGCAGAATCAACTCCAGAGATTAATGTGGCCGATTATAATAATGATCTTGCAGGCAGCCCTTATCGCTGGGATGATTATGAAGTGGGCGAAAAAATTGACCATGTTGATGGTATGACAATTGAAGAAGCCGAGCATCAAATGGCAACACGGCTTTATCAAAACACAGCCAAGGTTCATTTTAATAACCACACAGAAAGCCAAGGTCGTTTCGGCAAACGTCTTATGTATGGCGGGCATGTAATTTCTATGGCCAGAGCATTATCATTTAATGGTTTAGCGAACGGTTTTCATGTTGCAGCAATAAATGGTGGTCGTCATGTAAGCCCTTGTTTTGCGGGTGACACAATTTACGCTTGGTCTGAAATTTTAGAAAAAGAAGCCATTCCAGGCCGTGAAGATGTGGGGGCATTGCGCGTGAAAACAATTGCAACTAAAAATCACCCTTGCGCTGATTTCCCAGGTAAAACAGAAGATGGCTATCATGAAAGCGTAATGCTTGATCTTGATTATTGGTTGGCAATGCCACGCTAAATTGATCACTTAAATCATCGGAATTTTTTAACACGAGCCGCTGCAAGAAATTGCAGCGGCTTTTTCGTTTTTGTTCAGAGATAGAGAAAAAACGCTTGAAAATATATTAGCGCTAATGTAATTTGCAAGAAAACGTAAAAGGCTTCAGAAAATTACATGGCGAATATTTTAAAACCGGGGTTAGGTGAGCTGCTGCGCCACTTGAGCGAACTATTCGATTCAGGCTCGGAAGAGCATTATAAAAAAGCCAATATTCCCATCAAATCAAGATACACACCTGTCTTGAGAGCCCTTGCTGAAGTGGATGCCCAAACGGTGAAGGAGATAACCGCACAATTACAAATCACCCAAGGGGCCGTGAGCCAAACCATAAGATTGATGGAAAAAGATGGCTTCATTGAAAGAGAACAGGGAAAGAAAGACGCAAGAGAGACATTTATAAAACTTACAAATAAAGGCAAGGCTCTAACCAAAACCTTAAAGCCACAATGGCAAGCCAGGTTTGATGCTATTGAAGACTTAGAAAAAGAACTGGCAATACCCATACGAAGCCAACTTCAAGTCATAGCAACGGCGCTGGAGAAAAAAGATTTTTCAGAGCGCATAGAAGATGCTTGTAAAAAATCAAAAACAAAAAAAAGACCTCACAATGAATAAAGAAACTGAAAACCCATTTAGCGAGGGCTCTGAAAACTATGCAAAACATCGCCCCAAATATCCAAATGATTTAGCCAAAGTGCTTGCAGATCTTTGCCCCAATAAAAAGCTAGCTGTGGAAGTTGGTTGCGGTACGGGGCAATTTTCTCATTGCCTTGCTGAAAATTTCGAACAAGTGATCGCAACAGACTTAAGCAAAGAGCAAATAAAACAAGCGGAACCTCACAAAAACATAACCTTTAAATGCGAACCAGCTGAGAAAATTTCAGTAGAAAACAATGCAGCCAGTTTAATTGTCGCTGCCCAAGCTGCTCATTGGTTTAACTTGAATGAGTTTTATAAAGAAGCAAAGCGAATAGCAGTTGATGAAGCTATCGTTGCTCTCCTGTCTTACGGAATTTTAAATATTGAAGGTGAGGCAGATGAACGGTTTCAGCAATTTTATTGGAAAGAAATTCATAAATTTTGGGCGCCTGATAGAAGGCATGTCGAGACGGGTTATAAGAATTTTGACTTTCCTTTCAAAGAATTAATCCTGGAGCCGATAAATATTGTGTGCGAGTGGAACTTCCATCAGTTCGTTGGCTACATCAACACCTGGTCAGCCATGAAAACACTAAAAACAAAAGGGGCCGACGATCTCTATAATAAATTTTATGAAGATATGAGCTCTCTTTGGGGAGAACCAGAACAAATAAGAACAATCACATGGCCAATTTCATCTAGAGTAGGAAGGATTGAATTTTAATGTTTGAAGGATTTGAGAAAAAGAAAATTCAGCTAGAGGATGTAGCAATCAATTATGTGATTGGAGGCGAGGGACCACCTATTCTTCTCTTGCATGGCTTCCCTCAGAACCTTTCAATGTGGGCTAATATCGCCCCGAAATTGTCTGAAAAATACACGGTAATTTGTGCTGATTTGCGTGGCTATGGAGATAGCAGTAAACCAAAATCAACAGGGGATTTTAGCAACTATTCATTTCGCGCTATGGCAAATGACAATGTAGCGCTAATGCAAAATGAAGGCTTTGATCAGTTTCATGTTATTGGTCATGATCGAGGCGGGCGAACTGCACATCGTATGGCACTTGATCATGAAGACAAACTCCTCTCGCTCGCTGTTTTGGATATCGTGCCAACTCATGCCATGTTCATGGAAACAACGAATAAAGTCTCTGGTGCTTATTGGCATTGGTATTTTCTCTCACAACCTGAACCATTTCCAGAAAAGTTGATTGGCAATGACCCGGACTTTTTCTATGAAACATGCTTGCTAGGGTGGGGCGCAACGAAGATAGAAGATTTCGATCAAGAGCAATTAGCTGAGTATCGGCGCTGCTGGCGTGATGCTGAAATGGTCCACGGATCATGCGCAGATTACCGAGCAGCCGCCACCATAGATTTAGAACTTGATGATGTTGATATTAAAAAACAAGTCAGCTGCCCTACATTGGTATTCTATGGCGCAAATGGCACCATGGCTGAATGTTTTGATCTACCCGCTACATGGCGAAAACGTTGTAAAACAATGAAAACAGCGAGCTTGCCTGGAGGGCATTTCTTTGTTGATGAGTTCCCAGAAGAAACAACGAAAATCCTGGATGAGTTTCTAAAGGAGCAAGTTACATCTTAAACAGAGATGAGTAACTTTTGATGGGCTGGGGTAAAACTTATTCTTTTTTATCTCCAGCTTCATTGAGCTGTTCCTTTTGTGATCGCTCAATTGCCTTAAGTTCTTTTTCAATCAAGCTCTCTTTAAAACTAAGTCTATTATTCGATGAAGCAGGGTGGTAATAAACACCAACACCATGTAGTAAAACACCTATGCCCCAGCCACAAAGAGGCCAATAAAACCATAGCTTTTCTGGTGAGCCAAGAATATCAACTGCAGCCAAAATGCTGTTTACAAGAATAAAAATAGCAAGGTGAATGAAAAAGCCAATTTTGGCTTCCACCCGTTTTTTCGCTAGTTCGTATTTATCCATCTAAGCCGCCATAATCGTTTTCTCTATCAAGGCCTTCAATGCTTTTTTTGCTTTCGGAGAAATGCGGCCTCCAGCAAAAGCTGTTCGCATAGCCAGCCCTTCAATAAGGTCTAAAATAAGATGAGAAACTTCTTTTTTATCAATATTAAGAGTAAACTCTTTTGATTGAAGCCCTTTATCAATCAAACCTGAAAGTGCTTTTGTTAACTTAACTCTATTCGCAACAAAACCTTTGCCGATTGATTTATTTCTCAACCCTTCGGTTGTAATCTCGGCTGTTAATAGAATATTCTCCCGTTTAGAAACCAATTTCAGGTAAACATCTATAAAGTCTTGAAGAATAAGAGATGCAGAGCGCTCTCCTTCCAAAAGGCGAATAATATCATCAAGTTCCCCAGCTTCTAAAGTTGCGATTTCAGTTATGAGCACATCTTTACTTTTAAAGTGGTTGTAAATATTCCCCAAACTACTGCCAGATTTTTTTGCAATATCCCTCATGCTGGTTTGATGAAACCCTTTTTGCAAAAAGCAATCAATAGCAGCAAGCAAAATCAAATGCCGCTTTTCCTGCGTGGTTTCTAATCGAGTTTTTTTTATCTGTGTTTTTCTATTCATGCGCGATCTCTTGCAAAAAATATTTTTTGCATTATATTTGAATGAACGGTCGTTCATTATATTTGTTTGTAAGTTTTAAACTAGCATGATTTGAACGACGTTTCACTCTTTAAAAAATTAAAGATTAGTTGGAAAAACTCTATGTTTGAAAATTTAGAAAAACGTTTTGAAGAACTTTCTTCTGTCTTAGGTGTTCTAGAATATATAGCCATTTTTTTCTTCTCTCTCATTGTCTTGGAAACCGCTTGGGATATTTACACAAAACGGCGCACCAAATACAAAGAGACAATAGCAAACTTCTTTATTGCATTTATCAGCGCCCTTTTAGAGAGAACTCTTTATGGCGCCATATTTGTCATATGCCTCACAGTCACCGAAAGTTTCATTTCATATAAAATCCCTTTAACCTGGTGGAGTTGGGCTCTTGCGTTACTGGCTGCTGATTTAACCTATTATTGGATGCATCGTTTTGAGCATGAAATCCGAATTCTTTGGGCAAATCACATTGTCCATCATTCGTCACCAGAATATAATTTAACAACGTCTCTTAGGTTGGCTTGGGTAGATAGCCTGATTGAGTGGATATTCTTAGTGCCGATGATTGTCATTGGTTTTGAGGTTACCCAGACCATTATCGCCTTTTTATTCATCGTGGTTTATCAAACCTGGATCCACACCGAAAAAATTGGTAAGTTAAAAGGCCTTGATAAAATCTTTAACACCCCCTCCGTTCACCGTGTACATCATGGCTCTAACCGGAAATACCTTGATAAAAATTATGGCGGTGTTTTGATGATATGGGACCATCTATTTGGCACTTATCAGGCTGAAGAAGAAAAGGTCAAATATGGGGTAACGATCCCGCTTAATTCTTCAAACCCATTGACCATAAACTTCAAAGAATATTGGTTGATTGCAAAAGACGTGAGGTCATCAAAAAGCATCAATGATGCATTCGGCTACATTTTTGGCCGACCTGGTTGGAGGCCAAAAAGAAACAAAAAAGATCAGGAACTCTCTTTAGATGCAAGCAAAGGTATGAGAGAAAACTAGCTCTATTTATCCGGACGCCATTTTTATTTGAGAGGAGCAAGTGCGAGAAATTTTAATATTCACTTGCTCCTAATCATTCTGCAAAGCTAATTCTAATAAATAAAGCATGTCTTCACGCAAATTGACAAGCTGTTGGCACGCCAAACCTTCTAAGCCGATGAGGGCTCCGTAAAGTAAATTCGCATTTTGAGTAGCCCTCTTTTTACTATGGCCGCAACTTAAAAATAAGTCTCTTGTATATTTCAAACGTTTCTCATCAACAGCTGTCACGGTATCAGCAGCAAGTTGATAATATCGCCCCCAATCGCGAATGGCAGCCTCGGCTAACACGCCGCCATAGGGTTCATTGCGTGTGCTAGTCGCAAGCATAATTAGCAAATGCAATTGCTCTTCAGGCTTCATCCCACTCTCATCAACATTTTCAATGATTGCTTCTGTAGCAGCCAGTTGCCAGTGTTCTAACATTTCTGATTGCAAAGAAGCTACATCTTTGAAATGCCAATAAAAAGAGCCCTTGCTAACTTTCAGGTCTCGCGCAATTGCTTCAGCACGAATGGCGCCAGGCCCGCCTTGGGTTAGAGCGCGAAAAGAGGCTCTAATCCAATCTTCAGAAGTGAGTGTTTTTTTTAAAATCATGAAAAATCTATACGCTACCGTATGGTTGTTGAAATTTTTTGATTAAAGGACGTGAAATGAGTAAATCGATCTTACTTGCCGCTATCATATCTACAATCACTATTGGTTTGCATATTGTAGGCGGCGGAAAAGAAGTGCACGAACCAATTTTAGATGCGAATTTAACGACCATCCTAAAGGCTTACACATCCATCCTTTGGCATGCTGTAACCGTTGTTTTAATCATTAACAGCGTCGCGCTTTTTTGCGCTGCCTTTAAACCAATTCGATTTCAAAGTTTAAGTTTTCTCATAGCTCTGCAATATTTAGCCTTCGCCGGCCTTTTTATATTTTATGGATTAAGCAAATTAGGAACATTGTTCTTGATGCCTCAATGGACCATTTTTATCACTATAGCGGCTCTTATATTATTTGGGTGTCGAAATAGACGCAGAGCTTAAAGGTCGAAAATACAAAAGAAATTGTAAGAGGATTTGATGAGCTTAACTCTAGCAATAGCCCTTTTAATTTTTGTGATACTGACCCTGGTTGCTTTACTCCATCTCTTTTGGGCAGTGGGCGGCAAATGGCCAGGAAAAGATGATGAGAGTTTGGCCAAAGCCGTCATTGGTAGAAAGGGGATGACAAAAATACCCAAAGCTGGCCTAACCTTCCTTGTCGCATTGTTAATTTTCATTGCAGGTATAATCCCCTTGCTTTGGCTCGTAGGGAAAGATAGACCTCTTGAGCTAACCCAAATGGCCCCAGTCAGTTTTCACCCAATTTTAGCATTGATGAATAGCATGCTCCCCCTCTGGGTTTTAAAAACCGCAATGATTGGCCTCACATTGATCTTCTTTGCAAGAGGCTTGGTCACCTACACATCTTTGGCGCAACAGCAAACTCCAGAAGAACCTTTCAGGTCATTAGATAAAAAATACTACGCGCCTCTTTGTCTTGGGCTTGGTGTTTGTTACTTATGTGTCTTGCTCTCCAAATTGTGAACATAAAATAAAGTCAACCACTCTCAACTTTTGAATATCTGCGATAAGCTTCAATTTTTGGTAATGGAAATATTGAATCTATGAGGGGTGAGCAAAATGACCAAAGGACTGAGGACAATTGAGGGCCACTGCTTATGCGGTGAAATTTCTTTCACAGCCGAATTGATAAAAGAAACATTCTCTGCCTGCCATTGTGATATGTGCCGCAGATGGGGAAGCGGTCCCTACCTAGCAATAGCTGCTCATTTAACAAATCTCAAAGGTGAAGAGCATATTAAAGCCTATAAATCATCTGAATGGGCCGAGCGGACTTTCTGCAATAATTGTGGAACAAATCTTTATTATAAAGTCACAGCTGAAGGAAAGCACCACGGGATAACATATATCTCCATGGGATTATTAGATGAGAACTCAAACTTAACAATGGAAAGAGAAATTTTCATCGATGAAAAACCAGGTGGTTATGAGTTTGCTGGAGATCATTTAAGGCAAACAACAGAAGAAGTAATGGCCGAATTTTCTTCAGACTAATGACTTTAAATGAATATAAAACCAATGAAAAAGGTGTTCTAAATGTCATCACAAAAAGAGCAAGCAAACCATTTTCGCTCCCTTCATGTTAAGGGAGATCCGATCATACTTTATAATATCTGGGATGCGGGCAGCGCCAAAACGGTTGCTAAAGCTGGCGCCAAAGCACTCGCAACAGGAAGTGCCCCGGTTGCAATGGCAAATGGCTTTAAAGATGGAGAAGAGCTGCCGCTCGATTTTGCCATTGAGAATATCAAACGCATCATCAAGAGTGTCACTCTTCCAGTAACTATGGACATAGAAGGCGGCTATGAAGAAACAGCCCGTGAAGTGAAAGAGACCATGCAAAAAGTATTAAGTGCTGGTGTCATTGGAGTTAATTTTGAAGATCAAATCGTCAAGGCAAATGATTTATATTCAATTGCGGAACAAAGTGATCGTATAAAAGGACTGTTAACAGCATGCGAAGAAGCGGGCATTCCTGCTTTTATTAATGCGAGAACCGATATTTTCCTAAAAGCCCCTCAAGATACTCATGATAAAACAATGATTAATGAGGCAATAGAGCGCGCAAACGCATATGAGCAAGCGGGCGCATCAGGCTTTTTTGCACCCGGCTTAAAAGATGAAGCTTTAATCGAGAAATTATGCAGCTCAGTGAACTTACCGGTAAATATCATGGGACGAGCCAGCACTCTCACAAAAGAGCGGATCAGCGAGTTGGGCGTCGCACGAGTGAGTTTCGGGCCAGAACCATTTTTAAAAGTTCAGGCAGCATTAGCTGAATTAGCAAAGGAACATTTTAGTTAAAATTTAAGAATGAAGACCTGAAAGTTTCACATTCACTCTTGAGATATATCAATGAGTTAGCCTCCAGTATCGTGATAAGAAAAGGATATGAACCATCCCCAATAAACGAGGCTAACCATGATTACCAAAGTATCCGGTGACATTCTTTTAAGTGAAGCAAGAGCAATAGCCCACGGCGTTGCCCCTCATGATCATTTCAACCAGGGACTAGCGCTGAGTTTAAAGCAGCTACACCCAGCAATGGTCAAAGATTTTCGCCACTATTGTTTTCAATTTAATCCAAAAGCTGGCAGTGCATGGATTTGGGCAGGGCCAGAAAGGGTAATCTTTAATCTTCTCACTCAAGAGCCAGCAAAAGACAAAAGCGCAAATCCAGGCAAAGCAACCCATGCCAATATCAATCACGCTTTAAAAGACCTGCAAAAACAAGTGATTGAAAATAACATTCATTCACTTGCATTGCCGAAATTAGCAACAGGTGTTGGCGGCTGTGAATGGAGCGAAGTTGAACCGTTAATTGAAAAACATTTAGGTGAACTAAATATTCCAATCTTCATCTATGAAACCTACCAAAAAGGCGTTAAGGCAGAAGAAAAACTTCAGGAAAAACGAGCATAAATTAAAAATACGAGGGCTTAACTACAGTCTCGAACCGGCGTTTTCGACCCCACACCTTGTTGAAACCGCCGGATCAGCTTTTTTAGCATTGCCTCATATTGTTCACCTGTTGAGGTTGGGTAAGTTAAACTAATTTGGCTAACAATCCGCTCTTTGCAACTATAAACGGTACGAATAAAGGTTTTGAGAACAGGCTTAGCTGCATGCCCAGGAAGAACATATTCATCTCCATTAAGTTCAGCTTCATACCACATATTTTCTTGCTTTAATGAAATAATCCGGTGTGCCCCAAGGCTTGTCTTTAATTTTTTAGCTGTCTCTTCAGCTCCTATTCGAAGTGGGTCTAAATAGGTTCTGAAAGTTAAGATAGCGTCATCATGAAGGGAAGCAAAAGTGAAAAAATTGCCTTTTTTCTCTGGCTCAGCAAACCAATTTGAAGGGTAATAAAGTGTAGCGCCATAATCAGTTTCTTGAAAAGCAGTCCAAGTTTGAGGAGCAGGTAAGCTGCCCTTATCTTCAGCGAGTGCAGAAAAAGTCTGAATAAAAAGCACAAGGCACATGATTGCGGGGCAAATAAAAATCTTAAAAAACAAAGGCATATAGCGATCCTGCACAATAAACGGGCAATAAGAAAACCCATTGAGTTTAGTATTGACCTTTAGTCAAAGACTTTGGTACATCTTAAGATACAAAAAACAAACCATCTAATATTAATAATGAATTGCTGCTTATCTAATCTGCTCATCACTCATTCGCGTATATGAATGATAAACTCTTTTAGTTCGAGCTGATGAGATACAATAGTGAGGGAAATAATGAGCCAACACAAGCTCAAAGCTGCGCGGCCCTTATCGCCGCATTTACAAATTTACTCTCCAATGTTGACAATGATGATGTCAATCATGAACAGGCTAACCGGCGTTGGCCTTTACTTTGGAATTTTGATTTTTACCTGGTGGCTCATGGCGGCCGCAAGCGGACCAGCCTATTTTGATTGGGTCAACTCATTGCTCGATACAATGCTCGGTAAATTGGTTCTATTGCTGGCAACGTGGGGGTTTTTCCATCACATGTTTGGCGGTATTCGTCATTTTATTTGGGATTTTGCCAAAGGCTTTAATTTAGCAACAGTTGAAACAATGGCCAGAATTGGCGTTGTAGCCCCAATCATGATTACAGGCGTTTTATGGTATCTGCTTTGCAGCTAATATAAAATAGTTGCTAAGGAAAAGCTCTTTGTGTTGAGGGCAAAAAAGTTTAGCAGGTAACATACGATTCTAAATGAATGACAGTCTCGCCAATAAAATCAGCGAGATATACCAAATGAATAACAAAGGCTTGTTACTTTAAAGTGGGTACCGTTTTAAGAATTACAACAAGCTTAAACAAAAAGTCAAAAGGTATGAGTTCTCACCTCACCTAGAGGGCAAAAAGAACAACTGCCAAGCCGGAGAAGAATAGCTATGTCTTACAGGACACCTCTTTCAAATGTGAAAGGCTTAGGAACCGCAAATGAAGGTTCAGAGCACTTTTGGCGCCAACGGGTAACCGGTCTAGCAAACCTATTATTATCAGTGTTTCTTGTCTATGCGGCATTTCACCTCGTGGGACAGGATCTCACAACTGTGAAAGCCTTTTTCCAAAATCCATTGCACTTCGTTTTATCAACGGCATTTGTCATGTCAGCAACATATCACATGCGCTTAGGCATGCAGGTCGTTATCGAAGACTATGTACACAATGAAGGCAGCAAAATTGGTCTTGTCATCCTCAATACATTTTACACCGCCTTTGTTGCTTTGGCAGGTGTATATTCTCTATTAAAACTCAGCTTCGGAGCTTAAGAAACCCATGAACGCAACCAACGAAACCAACGGTTTGGGCTATAAAACCATTGAGCATTCATATGATGTTGTGGTGTTAGGTGCTGGTGGCTCTGGCTTGCGCGCAACATTAGGCGCAGCACAAGCAGGGCTAAAAACCGCCTGCGTCACTAAAGTGTTCCCAACCCGCTCACACACGGTAGCCGCACAAGGTGGCATCGCCGCATCGCTGAGTAATATGGGACCAGACAGCTGGCAATGGCATATGTTTGACACTGTAAAAGGGTCTGACTGGTTAGGTGACCAAGACGCGATTGAATATCTATGCCGTGAAGCACCAGAAGCCGTTTATGAACTCGATCACTTCGGCGTGCCATTTTCACGCACAGAAGAAGGTACAATTTACCAGCGTCCATTCGGTGGCCACATGCAGAACTTTGGTGATGGCCCACCCGTGCAGCGCACATGCGCCGCAGCAGATAGAACAGGCCATGCCATTTTGCACACACTTTATGGTCAATCATTGAGAAATGACGCTGAGTTCTTCATTGAATATTTTGGTCTAGACCTTATCATGAGTGATGACGGCAAATGTGAAGGCTTAGTCGCTTGGAACCTTGATGATGGCACAATGCACATCTTCAACGCCAAGTTGGTTATTTTAGCAACGGGCGGGTATGGCCGTTCATACTTTTCATGTACGTCTGCTCACACCTGTACAGGTGATGGCAACGGTATGGTAGCTCGGGCCGGTTTACCATTGCAAGATATGGAATTCGTTCAATTCCACCCTACAGGCATTTACGGCGCTGGTTGCTTGATCACAGAAGGTGCCCGCGGTGAAGGTGGTTACCTGGTCAACTCTGAAGGCGAGCGCTTCATGGAGCGTTATGCACCAACCGCCAAAGACCTTGCTAGCCGTGATGTTGTGTCTCGCTCAATGACCATGGAAATCAGAGAAGGCCGCGGTGTCGGCAAAGAAAACGACCATATCTTCTTGCACCTTGATCATCTGGATCCAGCTGTTCTTGGTGAGCGTCTTCCAGGCATCTCAGAAAGCGCGAAGATTTTTGCTGGCGTTGATGTAACCAAAGAGCCAATCCCAGTATTGCCAACAGTGCACTACAATATGGGCGGCATCCCATGTAACTATTGGGGCGAAGTGCTCACCAAAAAAGGTGGTGATCCAGATGCCGTTGTGCCAGGCTTGATGGCTGTTGGTGAAGCAGCTTGTGTGTCCGTTCACGGTGCAAACCGTTTGGGGTCTAACTCATTGATTGACTTAGTTGTATTCGGCAGGGCTTCTGGCATTCGCGCTGGTCAAATCGTTGACAGCGAAGAAGCAACGCCAAAAGCAAGCAAAGAACAAATTGATAAAATTCTTGGCCGTTTTGATAAAGCGCGCCACGCAAAGGGCAGCACTTCAACCGCAGAAATGCGCTTGACCATGCAAAAAGCGATGCAAGAAGATGTGGCTGTGTTCCGCACAGAAGAAAGCATGGCAGAAGGCTGCCGCCGCGTCACAGAAGTGTGGGATGGTAAAGACGACATCTCAGTCACAGACAGATCACTCATCTGGAACTCAGACCTCATGGAAACATTAGAGTTTGATAACCTCATGGCATGCTCGCTGACAACGGCTTACTCAGCGGTAAACCGTAAAGAAAGCCGCGGCGCCCATGCGCGTGAAGATTATTCAGATCGGGATGATGAAAACTGGATGCAACACACATTGGCGTGGGTTGGAGACGATGGCAAAGTCAAACTCGATTTCCGCCCCGTTCATAACTATACACTGACGGACGAAATTGATTACATCAAACCAAAAGCTCGAGTGTACTAAGTTCGTTAATTATTTTAACGTTAGAATTAATAAAACCAGTGCAAATTGCACAAGCTGATTAGATGAAGGTGGGACAAAAGATGGTCCAGCTAACACTGCCAAGAAAATCAAAACCAAAACAGGGTAAAACCTGGAACAAGCCTGAAAAGGGCGGTAATTGGCGTGAATTTCATATTTATCGTTGGTCACCTGACGATGATGAAAACCCGCAAATTGACACATATTTCGTTGATATGGATGATTGCGGCCCAATGGTTTTGGATGGAATCATTTGGATTAAAAACAAAATTGATCCAACATTAACATTCCGTCGTTCATGCCGCGAAGGTATTTGTGGCTCTTGTTCGATGAATATTGACGGAACGAACACACTGGCCTGCACCAAAGGTCTTGATGAAATTAAGGGCGCTGTGAAAATCTACCCATTACCACACATGGCGGTTATTAAAGATTTGGTGCCAGATTTAAATCACTTCTATGCACAGCACCGCTCTATTGAGCCATGGCTAAAAACAACAACGCCAGAGCCGCAAAGAGAATGGAAACAATCCATTGAAGACCGTGCAGAACTTGACGGCCTTTATGAGTGTATCCTTTGTGCATGTTGCTCAACATCTTGCCCATCATATTGGTGGAACTCAGACCGCTACTTAGGCCCAGCAGCCCTGCTGCAAGCTTACCGTTGGGTAGCAGACAGCCGTGATGAAGCAACAGGCGAGCGCTTGGATAACCTAGAAGATCCATTCCGTCTCTATCGCTGTCACACAATCATGAACTGCGCCAAGGCCTGCCCAAAGGGCTTGTCCCCAGCCAAAGCCATTGCTGAGTTAAAAAAGAAAATGGTGGAGCGCAAATATTAATTATTTCAAAAGAGCTAAGATGAAAATCATCTTAGCTCTTTTTATTTGTTCCTAATAATTACGCGCAGCAAACAGACGTAGATAAGCTTTTTCCGCAGCAGTAAGAATTTGTATCATCTGCAGTAAAATTATCTCCTACAAAAAGACTTGCAGGTTTGCACATGGCTCTTTTTGAGATCAGCCGCGCAAGAATTCTATCTTCAATAACTTCGATTCTTTCCAAAGAAAATAACTCTAAACCTAAATTTTTCAGTGCAAATTCAAAATAAACTGGTTTAGTTTCAAGACTTCCCAAAACCTTACTACTGTGTTCAACGATATTTACAAATTTGCTAGCAATCATATGTTGACCTTTTGGGCCATCTAGGAGCTGTATAAGCATTTCATCCCACTCAGAAATTCGCCTGCCACAATCAATACTTTTTATGTGAGCGCTTTTAATTTCAGTAACGTGATAACCAGCACCAATTTCACCACCTTCATAAGAAAATATTAATGGGAGAGTTAAATCTAGGTGTTTCAATTCATTTAGCAGTTTTTCCAAAGTCATGTTATTTGTCCATATTTCAATAAAACTTGAAATATAAGCTTGACATGCGGAGGTTAACATTTCAAGTTTTATTGAAATAAGGGGCGGGAGAATAATTATGGATGAATTTAATGCGTTGGCGACTTTTGGAGCACTTTCAAATGTTACAAGGTTAAGGATTTTAAAATATCTGGTGAGGATGGGATGTAATGGTAAGACCGCTGGAGAGATTGGAAAAGCGGTTGAAGCAACTCCCTCACGTGCATCCTTCCACCTTGCTACCATGACAGAAACAGGCTTACTCGTATCAGAACGACGTTCAAGAGAAATTTTTTACAAAGTCAATTTTAATTCTATTGGAAATCTAGTCCATTACCTTATTCACGATTGCTGTAAAGGTAATAATACAGTCCAGTCATGTTGTAATCCTAAAGATAATTGCGAATAGATATACGAATAAGGAGTGGTGCCTTATCGGCGTCAGGACATGGCGTAGCGCCAGTGAAGCCCGGTGCTAGTGCAGTTGCATGTTGGGCAACCTAGAGCACAATCATAAACACCGCCCCTCGGAGGCTCAAGCACTCTTAGTGCTTGAAATAGCCGTGAGAGAGAATAGAGCGCGGTTGCTTGTGGGCAACCTAAAGTGCCATTAAAAAGAGAAACCAGGCCACTCAAAGAGGGACGGGCCTGGTTTCAAATCCCCGAGCAAGTTTACACAATCGCGAATGTAAGCTTGAAGGGAATATAAGAATATATAGGAACTTATTTCGGCATTAAAACGGTGTCGATCACATGAATAACACCATTTGATTGCATCACGTCATAAGTTGGAACGTTAGCTGTGTTGCCTTTTTCATCTTTGATGATCAAATTCGCTGGGCCATTCGCCATCACCCATAATTTGCCACCGGCAACTGTTTTCAGCTCAGTTTTGCCATTTCCCTTTTTAACCCATTTCCAAAGTGTGGCTTTATCAAGACGGCCAGCAACAACGTGATAGGTCAAAACACCTTTAAGTGTGCCAAGATTCTCTTTTTTGAGCAATGTCGGTACTGTGTTTTTAGGTAACTTGCCAAACGCACTGTTCGTAGGTGCAAAAACCGTAAAAGGGCCTTTACCTTGCAGTGTATCCACCAGACCAGCTGCTTTTACAGCGGCAACAAGTGTTGTGTGATCTTTTGAGTTCACAGCATTTTGAACAATATTCTTCGTTGGCAACATCGCTTCACCGCCAACTTTAATTGAACTATGCCCCATAGATTTATGATGCGCAGAAAAAGCACTTTGTGAACCAAGCGCTAAAACCCCAGCCACAGCAGCGGTAAGAGTAACTTGTTTTAACAATGAGGAAACAGATTTCATTTTTTTAAACTCCTGATCAAATGAAACGGCGCTTGAAAACGCCTCTTAGAGAAGCGCTTCAAATGCGCTCAGGAGTAGTAACGAAAGGGGCGCAGAGAAAGTTTCAAAAAAGTTAAAAACTTTTTGTAAAAAGAAATGCAACCATCTAATGCATGCTCGAGTTTATTGCGAAATCAATTGCCCTGAGAAAACAATAGGCCCGGTCGGCTGGCCAGTTTTAGAGCCACCCTCAGGTTCAAGGCTAATGGCAAAGGTGAGGGGGGTAGAGCCATCAGTGCTATCATCCAAAGGCGAGTAGCCAACCTGTTGCACATTATTTCTGCCAACTACATTGAGAGATTTAGGAGGCTGTTTCGGCTCAATCACCCAAAGTTCATAATCTTTGCCCGAAGGGGCTTTTTCAGCCAACCGTTGAATTTCAAGTCTTTTAGAGGAGACATCAACTCTGATGACAAACCCTGTTGAAGAGCCAGAAGGGTTGAGTACGGCAATAAAGCGGCCTTCTGCAACGGGTTTCGGGAAAAATGGAAGATAAATGCCAACAGCTTGCAAGCCAATAAAACTAGCAGCTAATGCCATGGCACCAACAAAAGCAGCTCGCCAACGATTGCGACTGGTTCTGAGTTGTGCAACAGGAGAAATGGCAGAATGTGTAACTTCTTCAAGTGTTTCATTGATATTTAAAATATCAGCACTCTCTACACGAGGAGGTTGCTCATCAAGACGGTTCGATATTTTGTGCCAAATACCAAGTGGTGCTGCAACGGGCTCACCGGCATCTGCAAGGGGGGATAAACGATCCTCCCATTCATGAACAAGGCGGGCAAATTCAGCATCTGTCTTCAAGCGCTCAGAAGCCGTCACCCGCTCCTCATGAGAAAGTGTGCCTAAAACATATTCACCAGCGATGTGTTCGTTTGTTTCTTTATCCATCTTATCGCTCTAAACAGTTTTTTAAATCAATCAAGGCACGCCGTAGCCATGTTTTAATAGTACTAAGTGGCACGGAATAACGTTTGGCCAGTTCTTCGCGTGAAAACCCATGGACATAAGCAAGTAAAACACTTTCACGAGCCTGTTCAGTTGCCTCATCTAAGCAATCTTGTAACGCCAATCGATCTCCAGCATCTAGAGCTTCGGGGCGAATAGCAAGTAATGCAGTTTGAATTTGCGCATCATCGCCTTCATCAAAATCTTGCGTTTGCGCTTTGGCTTCTAAACCGCGCAAACTATCAAGGGCTTTGTTTCTGGCAATTGTCACCATCCAGCTTAAAGGGCGCCCAAGAGATGGATTATACGAATTGGCCCGGTTCCATATAATCAAATAAACTTCCTGCAAAATCTCTTCAGCAAGGTCCTGTCTTTTTACAATACGTAAAATAACTCCAAAAAGTTTCGCCGAGCTGCTGTCATAGAGAAGGCGAAAAGCATCCCGCTCCCCAGAAGCTGTCTCCTGAAGCAGTCTTAACAAAGGGTCTTGGGGTGATGAAGAGCTGTCAAAGTCTGTCATTATTTGGGCCAATACTGAGGTCCTCATCCACAAGTGCTTAATGAGTTAATTCCGCTGATGACCATAAAAGCTGATGACTGTATGTGCAATAAGTTTTGAGAAAAAGAGCTAGTAATTGAACCAAATGTGAGGTGAAACCGACTGATGGGAAATAGAAACCCAAAAGAGCGGAGGAGCTTCTTATGCATATCTTAATTGCCATACTATCATTTCTAAGTTTTATAGCTTTTCTTATAATCAGAGCGAATTATACCGTTGAAGCCATGAAAAACCTCTCTGGTGAAGCCGCCGGAATTAGAGGCGCTATTCGAAGGTTTTTCTTCAAGCGAAAAGCAAACACTCACCCGCTTGAACTAATAGAAGATCCTCGAGAAGCGGTC
This sequence comes from Hyphomicrobiales bacterium, assembly GCA_017640685.1. GTDB lineage: Bacteria > Pseudomonadota > Alphaproteobacteria > Rhizobiales > HXMU1428-3 > HXMU1428-3. The sequence goes on along the minus strand of JAEPQF010000026.1, from coordinate 2,074 downwards.
CTTGCGCTAATGGTAGCTATTATGAAAGACAAGGGGGATTTGTCAGCTGAGCAAATAGCTGATTTAGAATATTGGGCGGAATATCGCTTAAATTATAATAACCCGGCGGATATGGTGAAGCTAGCAAGATGGCATGTGCGAGATCATGTTGAATCTGGAGCAGTGCTATATAGATTATCTAAAGGATTAACCAGAAATTGCACAGGCGAGCAAAGAGCAGATATTATTAATTTGGTTGAAAGTGCCGCTAAAGGAAGGCGGTCAAATAAAAAGGAACTCACAGAGTTACAAGCACATACCGTCCAGCAGTTAAAATATCGCTTTGGTGATGTGAGCCAAGAAACTCACCTCCACTAAGAAAGCAATGAAATTAAGTAAAATAAATGAGATTAAGTAAAACAAATGGTCACCATGCAAAGCTTATTTAGAATAGAAGTTTTGCACGGTGACATGTTTCTTAGAAAATGTGGTCTAGCCCCTATTTCTTACAAACTTTAGCAGTTGTCTTGCAAGTCCAGCCAAGCGGCGTTAGTTTGCACTCATCTTTTGGTTTTGAAAATTTATCATTCTGAACAGGAAAGTTTCCAGTCGATAAAAGTAAAAGACTGTGAGCTTGAGATTTAGCCAATGCTTCAGTCAGCCCCCACCCTTCAACAGAAGCCACTTTGCAATTCTTTGCAGCAGATGCAGATGAGCCGAAAGGTGTAAGTAGTGCAGCTGCTACAGCGAAGATTGCTAATTTTTTCATTTTCATAAGTCCAAACTCCCTAATAAGATTATGTCGAAATTTATGGTTAATTTTTCTGGTACTGCAAGAAAAATAAGACAAGGTTAACCCACTTTAATTTTGCCTGTGGCTGAAATGGCGTAAACAGGCCGTGATGAATTTAAGATAGGGGCTTAACGGTAAAATACTGCGAGAAAATAATCTGATAAAAAACAAAAAATAACTTGACGAATGCTCTTAGAATTGGTTTGAACAGTATCTTATTTTTGATATTATCATCATACCAAAAATTTGTGCCGCCTTAGCTCAGTTGGTTAGAGCGCTTGATTGTGGATCAAGAGGTCCTCCGTTCGAATCGGAGAGGTGGTACCATTTTTCTCACCTAAAAAAATCCCTATAAAATCAATAACTTAAAATCGTATTTGTGATTTTTATCACTAAAATCAATGGTTTAGTAAAAATCAACACGCGTTAGGTTTAGTGGAATCTTATGGCTTAAAGCCATGTTTTAGGGAAATAAAAAAATATTTTACCAATCTTTTTTCTGGCGAATGTTAGAATTAGTGAACACCATCTGAGGCATGGTTTGCGATTTATATTGAGTAGAAAATTACAAAATAAATAGCAAAATTATCGAGTATATAACTACTGTCCTAATACACTCAGTTTTTTATAAAATGAAAAATGTATAGATAATGTTTTCAACTTCATTAATAGGTAGCATTTCAAGTATCTGTGATTAACTGATTCAAACATTGCAAAGTATTTATTAGTTGTGATTAATAGGTGTTGCATAGTTTTGAAATGATAAGAGAAGTGGGATCTTAGTACGTTTAGGTGCTTGATAAATTCTTGTTTCAATCAATACCAAATATGTCCCCAGAACTATTTTAGAAAAAAATATTTTAACTCATTCAAGTTGGGCAAAGAAAAAATCGTTCGTAGTAAAAAATATCTTACTAATTGCGCGACGTAAATTATTTGGGGGAGAAAGTAAATGGCGTCAATGAAGACAGACGACATTATTCAAAATCTTTTGATCGAAAAATGTAAAAACTTAGAGTCTGTTTTAGAAGGTGAAGTAATTATGATCCGCTCACCGATGCAGCAGCCATTAGACGATATTGTTCGACGAGAAGTTGAGGCTTTAACAGCAACTACGGGACATAGAAAGCAGCTTGTAGTTTTATTAGAGACTAATGGTGGATCTGTTGAGGTTGTTGAGCGCATTAGTGATGTTTTTCGTCATCATTTTGATTCAGTACTTTTTGTAATACCGAATTTTGCTTATTCCGCTGGAACTGTTCTAGCTTTATCTGGTGATGAAATATATATGGATTACTATTC
>JAEPQF010000025.1 GCA_017640685.1 Hyphomicrobiales bacterium | reverse complement strand
ATTTTAACACAATAAACAAAAAATTTTTAACACAAAAAATAAAGAAGGCCAACGTGTTTTAAAAATAAATTGTGGGGCGGACGATTTGCCTCAGGCCCCTCCGAAATCATGGAAGAAATTAACGCCTCCATCGGATACGATAAACGCCTCTATAAACAAGATATAAAAGGCTCAATTGCTCATGCCGAAATGTTGGTTGATGCTGGTATCCTCAGCAAAGCAGATGGCAAGAAAATCATCACAGGGCTAAAGCAAGTTCAAAAAGAAATTGAAACCGATCAATTCACCTTCTCTCGTCAGTTAGAAGACATTCATATGAATGTCGAATCACGTCTTAGAGAGCTCATTGGTGATGCAGCAGGCCGTCTTCATACCGCGAGATCAAGAAATGACCAAGTCGCAACAGATTTCAAACTCTATGTCAGAGACACAATTGATCACTTTCTAAGTCAATTAACCACATTGCAATTGGCACTCGCCAAAAAAGCAGAAGAGCATGCAGAAGTAGTCATGCCCGGCTATACGCACTTGCAAACCGCGCAACCTGTGACCTTTGGTCATCATTGCCTGGCTTATGTTGAAATGCTTGGCCGTGATGTCACCCGCTTTAAAGACGCAAGAAAAAGATTAAATGAATGCCCCCTAGGCTCAGCAGCATTAGCCGGCACTTCATTTCCAATTGATCGTAAAATGACAGCAAAAGCTTTGGATTTTGACAAACCAACAGCTAACTCACTCGATAGCGTTGCTGATAGAGATTTTATCCTGGAAACACTAAGCGCAGCGTCAATTAGTGCCATTCACCTTTCTCGCTTTGCGGAAGAGCTCGTCATTTGGTCCTCAGCTGAGTTTAACTTTATCAAGCTCTCAGATAGCTTTACAACCGGCTCATCCATCATGCCTCAAAAACGCAACCCCGATGCAGCTGAGCTCATTAGAGCAAAAGTTGGCCGCATCATCGGTGCGTTCAACGGGCTTTCAATGGTTATGAAAGGCCTCCCACTTGCTTATTCTAAAGACATGCAAGAAGACAAAGAAATGGCCTTTGACGCTTTGGATAATTATTCCCTGGCGTTAGCCGCCCTCACTGGCATGATTGAAGATATGCACCCAAATAAGGAAAAAATGGCAAAATCTGCCGGCGGTGGTTTCTCAACGGCAACAGACATCGCTGATTGGCTTGTTCGAGTGATAAACCTTCCCTTTAGAGACGCCCATCATGTCACGGGAAGCATTGTAGCTTTGGCTGAAAAACAAAATCTACGCCTTCATGAATTAAGCCTTGATGACATGCAATCAGTAGAGCCAAAAATCACAAAAGACATTTTTAACGTTCTTTCTGTCGAAAATTCAGTAAAAAGCCGCAAATCATATGGTGGCACAGCGCCCACAGAGGTTCGAAAAATGGCGAAGAAATGGATAAAATCACTAGAAAAACAAACTTAAGCAAGGTAAGTTCATCACCAAATATGAAATTTACGCGCCGACTAAAACTTGAAACAGGCACGTAACAACAATTATGGGTGGGCCGGTTGCTTGTGGGCAACCTAAAGGCCAACTAAAAAAGGCCGGTTGCCGTTGCGGATGCCTTGTGGGCATCTGAAGCAAAGAAATGGCAACTGAAGGCCAATTAAAAAAAACGGTTGCTAGTGCGGATGCCATGTGAACAGCTGAAGCACAATGTTGCGGTTGCTGGTGGGCAACCGAAGCACAAAAATGGCAACTGAAGGAGCACTTAAAAAGGATTGCTAATTATGTTATTGCGCACTGCAAAAGCTATCATCATTTTAGCTGGGCTGGCATTATCCCTCACAGCATGTGGTGCAAAGGGACCATTAGAAGCACCGCCTGAAGCTAAAATTGAAGGTGATACAAGTGTTGTCGTTGAAGAGAAAAAACCGCATCGCGGCTTCATTCTAGATGGCCTTTTGAACTAACCTTTTAATAATTTTATGGCTCGAAAACTGAAAGCCTAAAACAACCAACATTTAAAAGAACAAGCAGATGAAAATCTCATCTCTTGTTCTTTTATGCTTTTAACAGAATAAAAATAATATGCGCCACTTCTCATACATAAATGGTGTGCTCCACGCTGAAAATGTGGCCCTCACAACCATCGCTCAAAATGTTGGAACCCCGTTCTATTGCTATTCAAGCGCCACGTTAGAGCGCCATTTTCAAGTGTTTGATCAAGCTTTTGCAAATGTTGATCACCTTGTTTGTTACGCGATTAAAGCCAATTCCAACCAAGCGGTGATCAAAACGCTCGCAAATCTTGGTGCAGGCATGGATGTTGTCTCTGAAGGAGAATTACGCCGCGCACTTCAAGCGGGCGTCAGCCCTGATAAAATCTGTTTCTCTGGTGTGGGTAAAACCAAAGATGAAATGGCCGCCGCATTAAACGCCAACATCTTAAGTTTTAACATTGAGTCAGAGCCTGAACTTCACACTTTAAGCGAAGTGGCTGATAATCTTGGCAAAACCGCTAGTATTGCCATTCGTGTGAACCCAGATGTAGACGCGAAAACACACGCGAAAATTTCAACGGGTAAGGCTGAAAATAAATTCGGCATTCCTTTTGAAAGAGCAAGAGATATCTATGCCATTGCCGCCAAATTACCAGGGCTAGAGCCTCACGGCGTGCATATGCATATTGGCAGTCAAATCACTGATTTGACCCCTTTTGATAATGCCTTCCGCCTCATGCGTGAACTCGTAACTGATCTAAGAGCAGATGGCCATAAAATCACTCATATAGATTTAGGTGGCGGTCTTGGCATACCTTATGAGGAAGACGCCAAAGATCCTCCTCACCCAAATGATTATGCAGCCATCATTGAAAAAGCAATTGGTGACCTCGACGCCACACTAATTTTTGAACCTGGCCGCTTAATCGCTGGTAATGCAGGAATTCTCGTCTCAAAAGTCCTTTATTTGAAAAAAGGTGCAGCGAAAGACTTCCTCATTGTTGATGCCGCAATGAATGATCTCATCCGCCCAACACTTTATGAAGCTTATCATCAGATTATGCCCATTGATGAAAGCAAAAATGAAGCTCCGAAATCTTTAATGGATGTGGTAGGCCCCGTTTGCGAGACAGGTGATTTCTTAGCTGAAAATCGCCAAATGCCAGAATTTGCCCCAGATGACCTCATAGCTGTGATGTCAGCAGGTGCTTATGGTGCTGTACAATCATGCACTTACAATAGCCGCTTAACCATCCCAGAAGTTATGGTTAAAGGGGATGAATACGCAGTTGTTCGCCCCCGTCCAGCTTACGAAGATTTGATCGATTTGGATCAATTACCGAACTGGATCGGTTAGTAACAGGGATTTTACCCCAAAATAGCCTCTATCTCACAATAACCTTACCTTTAGGCAAGATGTCCCCCATAGGCAAAGATCTCATTTCTATGCTATAGTGCAAAACATCTTTATGAAGTGTATTCCTGTACCAAATCAAGATTATTGAAATTGAAAGAGCAAGCCAATAATTACAGATCCGAACTCACAAAATCAAAATACAGAGCTCAATCAAGAGCTTGGTCCTGAACACCGTCACCAGGGTGAAATTCTTCTAGAAAGAAAACTGCGCTGGACCAAAGTTGCTATGCTTCTGGAACGCCTCTGGATAAAATTGTGGGCTCCTTTTATTGTCGTCTCCCTCTTTTTAATTTTCACTCTCTTTCATGTATGGCCTCTATTATCTCCGTTAATGCATCGTCTGGCTCTTGCTCTTTTTGCCATGGGCTTTATTGCAAGTTTTTATCCGCTTTTATCCCTGCGCTCGCCCAAAGATAAAGAAGCACTAAAAAGGCTAGATAAAAATTCAACTCTGCCTCATCAACCCGCCCAAGCTTTTAAAGATAAACTAGAACCAAACCTCTCTGGTACGTCTAACAGCCAAACAGAAGCCATCTGGCTTCAGTTTAAAAATCGCCTTGTTGAGAAAATAAAGCAGCTCAAAGTTCGCCCCCCTCAACCAGAAACTTACAAGCAAGATCCTTACGCTCTAAGAATGGTTCTGATGCTCGTGGTCGCTTGTGGTTTATTTTTCCAAAATGGCAACATCCAGTCATTGATTGCAAACGCAGTGACACTCCCCCCAATGATCAACACTTCACACCTTAGAGTTGATGCATGGGTCACCCCGCCATCTTACACAGGCAAAGCTCCGATCTTAATCGCAGATGGTGGGAAAAATGCCAAAACAGCATCAAATCATTCAGATAATAAAAACAGTGATAAGAAACCTGTTTTCACTGCACCACAAAATTCAACCTTAACAATCCGCATTAATGGCAACGAGGCCAAACAAGTTGAGGTTGAAAGTTTAAATAAACTAATCAAATCAACAAAAAAAACATCACCTAGAAACACGGCTCAAAATCAATCATCCAAACCGGTTAAAACCAAAGAGTTCCACTTAAAACTAACTGAAAACGGGCCAGTAAAACTCACCATAGATACAATTCCCCTAAAAGATTGGCGTTTTGAAATCACACCAGATAATCCTCCAATTATTGGATTGGTGGAACTACCAGCTCCAGCGCAAAGCCGTGCATTGAAGTTAAAATACCGCGTGGTTGATGATTATGGTGTTATTGAAGCAAAAGCCCATGTGAAAGAAATTTTTCAAAAAGATAAAGATCAAACAAAACCAAAAATCTTTTTTAAAGAAGAACGCCCTCTCGGTGCCCCTATTGAATACCCTCTAAACCTATCTGAACAAGGAACAAAATCAAGTGAGGGAACAACATACAAAGATCTAACAGATCACCCTTGGGCAGGCCTCCCAATCACCCTCTACCTCTCAGCAACTGATGAAGGCGAAAACACGTCTAACAGCCCTGAGATAAATATTGTTTTGCCAGAATATAAATTCACAAAACCCATTGCAAAAAACATAATTCGCCTTCGCAAACAACTCATTATGACACCTTCAGAAACGCCTTTATTGTCAGAGTTACTCCACGGGTTATTGAGCAACAAAAAACCATTTGAAAAAGACCTTACCCTTTATTTAGGGCTAAAAGTCACAGCCAATCGCTTGTTGACGGCACAAACTCGCCAAGAAAAAGAAGAACTTTCAAAACTTTTATATCAATTAGCTCGTCATGCCGAAGATGGAGATCTGTCTGCCGCTGAACGCGAACTAAGAACCGCACAAGAAGAATTGCGCAAAGCCTTACAAGAAAATGCATCTGCTAAAGAAATTCAAAAACGCATCGATAATTTGCGTAAAGCTTTGCAAAAATACATGCAAGCTCTAGCCAAGCAACAACAAAACCAAAACAACCAGGCACAAAATCAAAATTCAAATCAAAATCAAAGAAACATGAGCCCAGAAGATTTTGAGCAAATGCTCAAAACCATTGAAGAGCTCTCAAAATCCGGTGCAAAAGATTTAGCCAATCAAATGCTAAGTCAGCTACAAAATATGCTCGAAAATTTGCAAACGGGTAAAAACCAAAATCAACAGCAACAAAATAGAGCCGCCAAAAATTTAGAAGAGCTTGGAAAAATTCTTCAAGAACAACAAAAATTGATGGACAAAACCTTTGAGCAAAACAGGCAACAAAAAAGACGTGCAGGCGAGAGAAATCAAACTCAACAAGACAATAATAGCCAAAGACAACTTAGCCAACCAAATGGCAATAACGGTTTAGAACAACAACAACAAGCCCTAAGAGAGCAATTACAACGATTAATGAAAGAACTTGAAAAAGCAAGGCAAGCTGGCAAACAAGGAAAAAAAGGAATGGGTCAAGAGGGCGAACAAAACAATCGCCAGAGCGGATCCCCCTTGGAAAATGCTGACAGAGCCATGCAAAGAGCTGAAGAACTGTTAAAAGGTAATGATTTAGGCAACGCTCTTAACCAAGAAGGCCAAGCCCTTGATCAGCTGCGTAAAGGCATGCAACAAATGGCCAAAGACATGAAAGGCATGTCAGGAAATGGCGGCGGCAAAAAAGCTGGTGGCAAAGATCCATTGGGAAGAAATCAAGGTGCAAAAGGAATGGACACAAGCGAAAGCACAAAAGTGCCAGATAAAATTGACATCCAACGCGCAAGAGAAATTTTGAGAAATTTGCAAAACAAATTGAGCGATCCCAACCGCCCTGCGCCTGAAATTGATTACATAGAAAGATTGCTCAAAAGATTTTAAGCTTTAACGCAATCCAAGCTTAAGTTGCTTTTCCCTAGGTTTTTGTCGTGATTGTCCCAAAGCAGATTGCACAGCCTGTCTCATCATCTCAAGAGTAAACGGCTTTTGCAAAACACCAACAACAGACGGTGCATAATCAGCTTCTTCTGCAGTTGAATACCCAGTCATCAATAAAATTGGCAAATGAGGCTGTTGTTTAAAAATCAACTTCGCCAAAGTTACCCCATCAATAACTGGCATCCGAATATCACTAATCACAAGATCGTAACTCTCATCTGGCACAGTTAAACAACGAAGCGCCTCTTGCCCCTCATGAGCGACCACCACATCATGATTACTCATAGAAAGAGCACGGTAAGTAAAATCCCTCACCGCAAAGTCATCTTCAGCAATTAATATCCGAGCCATGAACATCACCTAAGATTAGAAAAAATCGATCTTATCCCCCATGATAAGCCCGCAATCCTCAATGCAGAGTTAACAAAACTTAAATTTCATTATTGAACTATTCTTTTAAGTTAACTCAACCCGTTTCGGACTAAGAGACATGCCAAAACTCAAGAATTAAAACTATCAGTAGTAAAAAAGGAAAAATTATTTAGGAAAATACTAAAAACTCTGTAGGTAACAACGAAGGTTGCCTTAGCGCGGTTGCTTTGTGGGCATCTAGAGCGCAATAGAGGCAACCGAAGGAGCGCTAAAAAGTGAGAGAAAACTACTGAAAACTAATATATAAATGACGAGCCTGCTCTGGCGGCAAAGGTACCATCGCCATGAAAGGGGCTTTCTCACCAGGTAAGAGAGGTTTTTTTCTAACCTTCATAACCCAACGGAAAATTTCTTTTTTATTTGGCCCAACAGCTCCAAAAACCATAGGAGGTAGAGTTTTATAGCGATTTGTTAAATTGGTAACTTCACCTCGAACTTTAAGCAAAAGCCGATTATCTTCGATCACCCATTTTTGCTGCACATTCGTAAAGGTCAAACCTCTAACATTCACATTCATACCCAATGCCGCATAGACACCCGCCATGCTAGGAATGGCCTTAACAATGGAAACACGAGCCATGATTATGATGGAAAAAACCAAAACAATAGAAAGGGCATAACCTCCCCAACCAATCATTTCATTGCGGCTAAGTTTTTTCCAAATCGGTAATTTTGCTGCAACTGGCTCGGGTTCAACAGCAGGCTCATCATCAAGCTCTACTTCAACTGTCTCATTCTCAAATGGATCTTCCGCATCTTCTTCTGCTGCAGCTAGTGGTTCTTCAGCTTGAGGTTCTTCTGAAACAGCCGGCTCTTCATCAAAAAGTCCGTCTATATCATCTTGAGAGTTTTCTTCTCCCTCATCTGCAGCTGGCTCATCAAACAAGCCATCAATATCATCTTGCGAGTTTTCCTCAGCCGCCTCAGGTTCGTCAAACAAACCATCAATATCATCCTGAGAGTTTTCCTCTCCAGCATCATCACCCACTTCATCAAAGAGACTATCAATATCATCTTGAGAATTATCATCCTCAGGTTCTTCATCAGCCATCTCATCAAATAGGCTATCAATATCACCTTGAGAGTTTTCTTCAGCCTGCTCAGGTTCGGGCTCAGGCTCAGGTTCCGGGTCGACCCCCATCTCTTCAAACAAACTATCGAGCTCTGCTTGATCTAATTCTTCAGTCTCGTTCAGAGCTTCTTCCTCAATTTCTTCAAAATCAAGCTCTTCAAAAGGGTCTTCGTCAAAAGGAGAAATCGCAGGAATACCAGCTTCTTCTTCCTCTACTAAACTAGAAGCAGTCTCTTCTGGAGCAGCCTCTTTAGCTTGAGCACTTTCTTCAGCCAAAGCGGCATTTTCAAACACATCATCTGCGGTTGCCATCCAAACATGAGTACAACTCGTACAGCGCACTTTCGTCCCCCCCTCAGGCAAAGCTGAAGGAATTTCATAATGGGTCGAACATTCTGGACAAACCAAAATCATAATAAAATGCACCAATTGCAGTTCAAAAATAAAGAATATCTAGAAATAACCGAGAAATAATTAAAGAAGCCCTTCTTTTCCAGACTTATCCCCGCTTTGGCCTCATTCAGCGGCTAAATAAAATTTACAAAACACTTTTTGCTGGCAATAATGGCGGCTAAGATAAAGAATAATTTCACTAACTTCTAAACCAACGGCCCAAATCTGCTGAAAAGTTCAAAAATAAGCCAAAACACATCAAATAGAGGGTATTAGACCATTGATTCGATTAGAAAACGTCGCTCTTCGTTATGGAAGAGGGCCTGAAATCCTACGAGATGTTAATTTTCACCTTCGCCCTGGGTCACTCCACTTTTTAACCGGCCCTTCTGGTTCAGGTAAAACATCTCTTTTACGGCTTTTATTTATGTCTATTCAGCCCACACGCGGCCTCATTCACCTGTTTGGGCAAAATGTTACCCGAATCACCCCTTCAAGACGGGCAGATTTACGTCGCAGAATTGGCATTGTTTTCCAGGATTTCCGCTTACTAGATCACCTAAGCACCTGGGAAAACGTGGCACTTCCTTTAAGAGTAACCGGCAAAAAACCAAACGAATATCAAGAAGACGTCACAGACCTTCTCCAATGGGTAGGCCTTGGCGAACGCATGTACGCGCTATCCCCAGTCTTGTCAGGCGGTGAAAAACAAAGAGCTGCCATAGCAAGAGCCGTGATTGGCAAACCAGAACTTCTGCTTGCTGACGAACCAACTGGTAACGTGGATCCACAAATGGCCCGTCGTCTCCTTCGCCTATTCATAGAATTGAACCGCTTGGGAACCTCGGTTATCATTGCCACTCACGATCATCAGCTCATGCAACAATTTCAGGCCCCACGTCTTGAACTTCACGATGGCCGAATTCACCAGGTAGGATAAACATGACCTTCCAACCAAATAATTCAGCGCCCCAAGGAGGCCCAGCTAGCAAGGAATTATACTCCCCCTCGCGCCCAAAAGAGCGCGGTTGGGGCACCCAAAACACACCTATTGTACAAGCTAAATCAGTTACAGGTAGCTCGCTAGTTGTCGTGATTTCGATCATGTGCTTCCTTGCCTCTCTCACGGCAGGTGGGGTTTATCTAATCAATCAATCTGCCGCAGCATGGACTGAAAACATCGCCAGTGAAGTGACTGTTCAGATCAGCATTAATCGAACAGAAAACGTTGAAGATAAGCTCTCTAAAGTCTCATTCTTTCTAACTAATCAACCTGGCATTACAGGCGTGCGCCCTCTTCCACTTGAAGAAAGCGCAAACCTCCTGGAGCCTTGGCTAGGAGATGGCGCAAATTTAAAAGATCTGCCCATCCCCCGCCTCATTGCCGTTGAGCTTGATAGAGACAGCAAACCAAACCTTGATAAGCTTCGAGAAGATATTAAGAAAAATTTCAAAAACGCCACGCTTGATGATCATCGCCGCTGGCAATCCCAAATTCAAACAGTCACGCGTTCTATGGCATTAGCTGGTCTCGCAGTTCTCATCCTTGTGGGCTTAGCCACAACAGCTGTCATTGTTTCCGCCACCAGGTCAGCAATGGCATCAAATAGAGAGATTGTAGAAGTCCTTCATTTTGTTGGCGCAACAGACAGGTTCATTGCCCGTGAATTCGAACGCCACTTCCTCTCACTAGGCATCCGCTCTGGGTTGGTCGGCGCCACAGGGTCACTCATAGTGTTTATTTTTATGCCTTTTTTCATGCGCGTTTTAGGCGGAAGCAATATGACAAGCGCTGAAGTGCGCCGCCTCATTGGCTCAGCAGCCCTTGATTTACCCGGCTTTATTTTGCTAGGAATAGTTGTTGTGGTAATTGCTGCTCTTTGTATGCTAACAACCCGCTATGGTGTCTACCGCATACTCAACTCCCAGCATCATTAACAACAAACAGCAAGAGTGCTTAAAAAGTTCTCGCACTAAAATTTTCCTTATCTCTCTAAGCATCATAGGAATTTTATTCGTGGCCTCGCTCATTTTTAAAATCGGCTTTTACATCGGATCAGCGCTCATTCTTGTTATTGGCTCTCCGCTATTGTTTGGTAAAAGAGCTTGGGCTATGGCAGGTCTCGCATTTCACGGCCGGTTTGTTCTCTGGTGGCTTAAATTAACGGTCGGCACCAAAATAGAAGTACGCGGCCTTGAGAACTTACCTCAAAACCCAGTGCTTATCGCAGCCAAACACCAAGCCCCATGGGAAACCTTTGCCTTCCCCGCCATTTTAAAAGACCCAGCTCTTATTATGAAAGAAGAACTTATGGCCATCCCGTTTTACGGCTGGTTTTCTCGTAAATTTGAGATGATCCCCATTCGAAGAGAACGTGCCGCCATAGCTTTAAAAGAAATGCTCAAAGAAGCGGAAATTCGAAAAGAAGATAAGAGAGAAATCATCATCTTCCCAGAAGGCACAAGAAAAGTGCCCGGAGCCGAGCCTGATTACAAACCAGGCGTCATAAAGCTTTATGAAAGTTTGAATATTCCATGTGTGCCCGTTGCACTAAATTCGGGCGTATTTTGGCCAAGAAATGAGAAAAAGCTCTATAAAGGCACCATTATTGTGGAATTTCTCCCGCCAATCCCAGCCGGGCTCGAGCGCAAAACATTTAAAGAAACTCTCATTAAAACCATTGAAGACAAATGTGATGTGCTTCAAAAAGAAGGCGAAGCAGAAAAAGAAAGCTATTTAAATTCAGCTAGATAGAAAAATTAGTCTATTTATTTTGAAAAAAATCCTGCCGCTTACCTCCTCTTAACATTTAGTACTTAACAATAAAGTTATCAATGCGCCCCAAGAAGGCCATAAGTCAGCCCTTTTTTCGGCAATTCTCGCAATTATATTGATTAATGAAAGCGGAATCAGTCTGAAAATGGGGAGGCAGTAGTATGTTAGTAAATGTAGAATGTAAGTCCAGTATCATGCGTAAAACCTCTTCTCAACGAATTGTTGAGCAAATAAATTTAAATGAACCCCTTCACATTTCAAACGATGCCGATTTAGAAAATGCCTTTCATTTTTGGCAAGGCGCTTCAGGCAAAAGATACATTCACAGTGTTTACACTCTTTTCACCTGCCCTGAATTACCAAAAGCAAATTATGTCTTGGTGAAACGCGATGAAAATGATGAGTGCACGGCTCTTTCAATTGGTCAAACAACAGCTGACGCTAATTCATTAAACTTGGCTTTCCTTCGCCAAAGTGCCGCAAAATTCGGCGCGAATGAAATCCATGTTAATGTGATGACGAAAAATGACCATGAACGCAACTTGGTTCGCCTTGATCTTCTTGGCTGCCAATCAATCAACGGCCAAAACCCAAAGCACTAATACGATTGCCATTAGGCAAATGAAATGCTCAAAAAGTAAAGTTACTTCTAAAAAACGAAACCCCATCGATACGAAGAAGAAACTCAGCCTTAATCCAGTTGCTGGTTGGCAACTGAAGGGAGAAAAGGTTTAGCTCCTTCTTCGTAATGCTGGTTCTATCTCTCCTACAATCTATAAGCACACCCGGTGAGCGCTAAAATTCGCGCAAGCTCGGCATCATAAAACCCAAGCTCATCCATGTGCCGCAAGGTCGAGAGAAAATAATCAATATTCTTGCCTGAACGCCCAGTACATCTTTTTATGATTTCAGCCTTCTTCTGAATAGAAAGAGACCCAATATATTGCTTATGCCCCCGTTCAGCCACATAGCAGAGCGCACGGCACACCCGCCCACTTCCATCCAAAAGCTCAACAGGCATATAAACTTCACGGTAAACCCGTGTTACCTGTTCACGCTTGCGCAAATAACTTAGTGTTTTCAATGCACTTGAAGGCGGCACATAAAACAAAACGCCATCACAAGCCCCACCACGATCAAGTCCAAGAACCAGGCCAGGTTGCTCATAAGTCCCTCTATGATAAACCGAGCGCACACAAAATGACCGCCGCAACCCAGCACAACGCCCATTAACCCTGTGCTCATAGGAAAATTCAGGTCGCCACATCAAAGACCCATAACCAAAAACCCATAAACCTCTACTCGTTGTTTTATCGGCATTAGAAGATAGTAGCTCAGGAGAGATTATAGAGCTTTCATCAAATTCTTTATTGTTTTTTATTTCTAAACCAGGTTTCATGAATGTAATCTCATCAAAAATAATCTCTTATAGAAAAAGCATAAATCTAAGCTGGCAATAATCTAAGCTGGCAATGGACGAACCTGCATTGGCGCTGTTTTCATCCGACTAACTTTAATACCTTTAGGGCGAATTGGTTGCGCAACCTCTTTAATCGCATCAACTAGTAGCATTCCAGAAAATCTCGGCCAAACTTTAGCACCTATTCGCTCAATCGCAGGGCTAGTAGCCAATTTTAGTCTCTTGTCAAACGGGGCAAAATGAACAAGCGGCTCAATAGAGAGCGGACGAAACCAAGAGCGAATGAGTAGATCTCTCAACTGCCCACGGCTAAAAGGTTGCCCATAACCAAAAGGCGTCGTATCAACCCGCGCCCACAAACCAGAGCGATTAGGCACAATAAGCAATAATCTCCCTTCAGGTTTCATAATGCGCCACACTTCTTTTAAATGCATTTCAATATCAGAAAAAAACTCAAGCCCATGAATTTCAATCACCCGATCAAAACACTCATCAGAAACGGGAAACATATCTTCATCAATCATCACAGAGCGCAAAGGCCCCTCACTTGGCCAAATTAACCCACCTTGCCCGGCAGGGCTAAAAGCCCCCACTTGAAAAGAATCAGTCAAATAAGGCCTTAAATAAGGAGAAGGATAACCAACACCAGCTAAATTCAATTGATCACCAGAGGGCCAATGTTCTTTTATTTTTTGCGTTATTTGCTTTCGAACCCGCAAACCAAGGGCACTTGCATAAAAATCACGAATTTCAACAACATCTAAATGCATAGAACCAAAACCATTTATCAAAAGGTTAAGAGCGCTTTATAAGCACTTGAAAAATAATAACACTTAGCTCACCTCCAAACACAATAAATTTTGTGGATAGTAAATGAACATTTAGCCCAGAAAACTACAATGAGCCTTATTGTAATAACACCAAACATGACAAATATAAGTTTACAAACTAAACTGCACCGAAATTAAAGTGAGAGAAAGCACAATGAGCTTAGAGACCATCCTCGTCCCCTGCTATACAGATAATTACGCAGTCCTTCTTCATGATGACAAAACCAACAAAACAGTTTGCATAGATGCTCCAGAAGCACGGCCAATCCTCTCAGCTCTTTCTGAGCGCAACTGGTCTCTAGACACACTCCTAATCACTCATCATCATCAAGATCATACAGCTGGCATTGATCAGATAAAAGAAATCACAGGGGCAAAAACCTACGGACCAGCAGCCGAGAAACTTAAAATACCAAATCTTGATGAACTCGTCAGCGAAGGCACCCCTATAAATTGGTCAAATAGAGAAATCGATATTTACGAGACCCCAGGGCATACTTTAGGGCATGTTTGCTTTCATTTTAAAGAAGACGATATCATCTTTACTGGTGACACTTTATTTGTCCTAGGTTGTGGTCGCTTATTTGAAGGCACACCTGCTCAAATGTGGCAATCTCTCTCAAAACTCATGACCTTACCTAAAAAAACAAAGGTTTATTGCGGGCATGAGTACACCCTCTCAAATGCCGAGTTTGCCATTAAATATGAGCCGAACAATATTGACCTGCAAACCAGAATTCTTGAAATCAGAGCTGCAAGAGCTAAAAACCAACCTACTCTTCCAACAACGATCGAAAAAGAATTGCTCACAAACCCATTTTTAAGAGCCTCAAGCCCAGAGCTAAGAGAAAAACTAAATCTAACAGACGCGACAGATGAAGACGTTTTCACAGAAATTCGCGAAAGAAAAAACAACGAGTAATTTCACAAAAAAGAAGAAACTTAAGGCTAGAGCCACCCTCTAAATTTAGGGGTAATTCAAAACTCTAGCCTTATGAAAAAATAACATGAGCAACGAAAATATAACCTTCACCGAAACAGCCAGAAACACTCTTTATGATATTATTTTCAATAGAAGAGACGTGAGAGGTGAATTTAATAGTGAACCTATAGATGATGCTATCCTCGCTAGGTTACTCATCGCTGCTCATCATGCCCCTTCTGTAGGGTTCATGCAGCCTTGGAACTTTCTCCTTATTGACGATAAAGACGTTCAAAAAAACGTTCACTCACTTTTCGTCAAAGCAAATGAAGAAGCCGCGAAAATGTTTGAAGAGGAAAAACAAAGCCTCTATCAATCACTAAAGCTCGAAGGGTTACTAACAGCCCCTCTTCATGTCTGCATAACGTGCGATCGCAACAGAGCAGGCCCCGTTGTTTTAGGGCGAACTCATATGAGCGACATGGATTTATATTCAACCGTTTGCGCCGTCCAAAACTTTTGGCTTGCAGCCAGAGCTGAAAATATAGGTGTTGGTTGGGTGAGTATTTTTCATGAAAAAGAAGTCAAAGAGCTATTAGGAATCCCAGAAGAAATTCATCTCATTGCCTATCTCACAGTAGGGCATGTCAGTAACTTTCATCAAGAACCAGATCTTTCAAGAAAAGGCTGGCGCAAACGACTAAACCTTAATGAATTAATCATGAAAAATCATTGGAACAACAATGAAGTAAACTCTGAAAGTCAAAAACAAAGTCAAAGTGATAAAAGCAAACTCGCCGAACATATAACAAATGAACTCAATCGCTTAGATCCAACAACGAACAACAAAAACGAATCAAACTAACCCTCAAGGCCAACCCTTTTGTCAAGCCCCCACAGCATCATTTTAAAAGCCCAGGTGATTCGTTTTTTTAAGTAAAAATCGTAACTTTCATTGAGAAAATTCCCAAAACATCCCTCAAATTTGTAACATATCTGTCGCAATTTATAGAAACATCGAAAGAAAACGTCCGAAAACTGTGCATCTCAACAAGCACTCCCCCAACTTCTATTGAGTTCCCAACAAAGCTTCACTTAATATGGCGAAGGCATGTCAAAATGAAGGCCAATTGACGTGCGCAATTTCAGTGGGGGAATTGAAAATGAAAAAAGTACCAGCTGAGACACGTCTCTGCGCGGTCTTTGTTGATTACGACAATATCTACCTGTCTCTCAGACGGCAGGATGAGCTTGCGGCAAAACAATTTCCTAAAAGCGTGATCCATTGGCTACGTCAATTGGAAACCGGTGAACTCATCACCGAGACAAGCGGTAATGGTGCTAAAATTGAGCGACGCCTTGTCATGTGTCGGTGCTATGGCAACCCCGTGCCGCGCCGGAACAGCAGCGACCAAAGCACAGATATTGGATCATTCCCCTTTGTACGCCATCATTTTCTTCGTGCAGGTTTCGACATTGTCGATTGCCCGCCATTAACTTCACAGCTGAAAAATTCATCAGACATCCGCATGGTCATGGATATTCAAGATTTTCTAGACCATAAAACTCATTTTGATGAATTTATGATCCTCTCTGGTGATGCCGACTTTGCACCAATTCTGCAAAGGCTTCGCACTCATGCGCGCAGCACAACCATTTATGTGAATGAAAACACAGCAGTGCCATATGTAGCCCTCTGTGATGCACAAGTGCGCGAACAAGACTTGCTCAATCGAATGCAACGCTTTGCCAAAGAAGAAGCCAGTAGCAATAAAAAGCTTGAGCGCAAAAATAAAAACTTATTACCAGAGCCTCAAAAAAACAGCTTCGAAACCACCGAACTTCAAAATACAGGTCTGGCTGATATTCGCACACAAATCACTAACGAAATCGAGCAAGCCGTTGCAAATTCAAGCGCACCGGTGCCACTTTCATTCTTAGCTGATAAAGCCCAACGCACAGTCGGTCATGATAAAACGGTGGGCTCAAATTGGGCTGGCTATGGCAGCTTTTTAAACTTTTTGCAAAACAACTTGCCAGAAACCATGCGTGTCACCAGCAATCAACCCTATTATGTCGTTGATGAAAGACGCCATAAATCACCAAGCGTTTCTTCTGAACAAACAAAAACTGCTGAAACAAACGCAAAAGCAAACAGTCGGCCTATTGAGCATAGTTACAATGCTGCGCCACCTGTGAGTGATTATTATACTGAGACAGATCATAATGAATTGGAACAAAACACATATTCCATTCCGCCGCGCCAACAAGAAGCAAACAGACTTTTAGAAAATAACCAGTCTATTCGCGACACAATCAGCCGTGTCCATGAATACACTCACGTGCCCGCATTAGCGCCAAGTGAATATCAAATCATGTTTGAAGTCATCACTGATGAACTCAGCGAAGTTGGTTTAAAGGGAAGGCAAACAGCTTATAACATATCAAGTCGCGCCAAAGTTGAAGCCGTTGAACTAACAGCTGAAGATGCTCAATTCGTCCTTGATATTATTTCCGAAGCTGACCCCTGGTTTGAAAAAGGCATAAGCCCACCTCTATTTGCAGAACGGTTTCTAAACGCGATTATTGCAAGATGCCGCTCAAATGGTCTACATCTCACACAAGAAGAATATGAGCTCGTCTCAGCTTGGTTCACTGGCAACACCAAAAGCCTAGCTCATCAAGCTTATGGAGAAACGGAACAACTCACAAACAATAGCCAAGAAGCATGGCTCTTACCAAATAGTGAGAATGAAGCCTATATGGAACCAGCGCAACAATTACGCCATCCATATATAGATCCTCTAAATCCAAACCATTCAGTTCATGAACAAATTAACCACCATGAACCTCAAGAACATTTAGAAAAAGAATTACCCAGAATGTTCCGTTTAGGATCAGATGGCTAAAATCTCAAAAAAAAATTATTCAAAAATCAGAACATAAAAAAACATAGGTGAAATTAATCACCTATGTTTTTTTGTTTTAAAATTAATAAGATAAGCTAATGCTTATTCATAATCCTTGTGCATCTTAATTTAAGTTTTAAGATGTAAAGTACTGTCCACCATTTGCAGTAATGGTCGCGCCAGTAATAAAGCCTGTATTGTCATCAGCAAGGAATGCCACACAATCAGCAATCTCTTCTGCCTTACCAAGACGGCCAACAGGAATTTGTGCAATAATGCTCTCAAGCACTTTCTCAGGCACAGCAGCTACCATTTCAGTATCAACATAACCTGGTGCCACAACATTCACAGTAATGCCTTTACGTGCATTTTCTTGCGCCAAAGCTTTAGAAAAACCAATCAAACCAGCTTTCGCAGCTGAATAGTTTGCCTGACCCATTTGACCTTTTTGACCGTTAATAGATGAAATCGAAATGATACGACCAAAGCCACGTTCACGCATCCCATTAATCACAGGACGTGTCATGTTAAAGAGAGATGTTAAATCAACACGGATCACATCTTCCCATTGCTCAAGTGACATTTTATGAAGCATAGCATCTCTTGTGATACCAGCATTATTCACAATCACATCAACAGGGCCTAGCTTTTCTTCAACAGCAGCCAAACCTTCTGTACAACCTTCAAAAGAGCCAACATCAAATTTAAAAACAGGAATCCCTGTTTCACTTTGAAATTGATTAGCAGCATCATCATTGCCGCCATAGTTAGCAGCAACTTGATAGCCCTTAGCTTTCAAATTTTCAGAAATCGCCCGACCAATACCCCGGGTTCCACCAGTTACAACAGCTACACGTGCCATATGTTTTCTCCTAAATTATTTAATGTTTTTATTTCAGTTTTTGTAAATTAAGCACGCTCAACACAAAGAGCCACACCCATACCACCACCGATACAAAGTGTTGCCAAACCTTTTGCACTGCCACGACGTTTCATCTCATGTAACAACGTCACAAGAACACGCGCGCCAGATGCACCAATTGGGTGACCAATAGCAATAGCACCGCCATTGACATTAACTTTAGATGTATCCCAGCCAAGGCCTTTATTCACCGCAATCGCTTGCGCTGCAAAAGCTTCGTTAGCTTCAACAACATCCAAATCATCAATTGACCAGCCAGCTTTTTCAAGAGCCACTTTAGACGCTGGAATAGGGCCCGTTCCCATAACAGCTGGGTCAACACCAGCTTGGCCAAATGATACAATCTTAGCAAGTGGCTCAATGCCACGCTTCTCAGCTTCAGCAGCAGTCATAAGCACAAGTGCAGCTGCACCATCATTGATGCCAGACGCGTTACCCGCTGTCACAGTGCCTTCACGGTCAAAAGCCGGGCGAAGTTTGGTCATATTATCAATAACCGCACCTTCACGAATATATTCATCTTGGTCAAAAACAACTTCAGCTTTGCGAGTTTTAACTGTTACTGGAACAATCTCGTCTTTAAACTTACCGGCTGAACGTGCAGCTTCAGCTTTATTTTGAGATGCAAGAGCAAATTCATCTTGTGTTTGACGATCAATTTGAAACTCTTTAGCTACATTTTCAGCTGTTGTGCCCATGTGATAGCCATTAAAAGCATCCCACAAGCCATCTTTAATCATAGAGTCAACCATTTCAAGGTTGCCCATTTTTGTACCATTTCTCATATGAGCCACATGAGTTGATTGGCTCATTGATTCCTGACCACCAGCAACAACAATGTTCGCATCACCACTTTTAATGGATTGCATGCCCAAAGCCACAGTTCTAAGACCAGAGCCACAAACCTGGTTGATGGTCACAGCAGGAGTTTCATGTGGTAATCCAGCGCCAACAGACGCTTGACGCGCAGGGTTTTGTCCCTGACCAGCTGTTAAAACTTGCCCTAAAATAACTTCGCTAACATCTTCTGGGGCAACACCAGCACGAGAAATTGCTTCAGAAATAACCGTTTGTCCAAGCTCGTGAGCTGATACAGTCGCTAAACTACCATTAAATGAACCAACAGCTGTCCGAACAGCACTAGCAATTACAATGTCTTGATCATTCGACATAAACTCGTTCTCCTCCTAAATTAAATGAAATACCCATCTTTTATCTTATAAATATCTTTTGTACTTAGGCAATCGCACATATGATAATATTCGTAATTAAACCTTTTTTTTAGAGCTTTTAATAAACTCCAGCCTCAAATTTGGATGATTTTCTAAATTGACTATCACTTCAATCAACAATAAACACTCTAAGTGAGGTTTTAGACCAAGAGAGAATGATAAAAAAGCAAACTTAGGTCCTATAAGTGCCTAAACTTTATCATCTCAAAGTTTTGATATTTCCAAGAGACTGAAACAGGAAACTGAAAACATGGATTATAGAGTTGTCACCAGCGATTTTGCCGTCGCGCCCCAAATCAGCCCTGATCATATCAAAGAAATTAAAGCACTTGGGTATGTCGCTATTATTAACAATCGCCCAGATAATGAAGTTGAAGGACAACCAACCTCAGAAGAATTAAGCAAGTTAGCTGAAGAAGCTGGCTTAGATTATCACTTCCTTCCTATCCAATCAGGAACACTTCCAATGGAAGCTGTTGAGCAAACAAAAGAACTCATTGCCCAAATCGACGGACCAGCTTTTGCTTATTGTCGCTCTGGCACCAGATCTATAACCCTCTGGGCCTTCTCACAACTTGGTCAATCAGCAACTGAAGACATCATCAATTCAGTCGAAAAAGCCGGCTACAAGCTCCCATTTCTACAAAACTATCTATAAGATAGATGATCATTTCTGATCAAAGCTTGTTTTCAGACATACAATAGATAATTCCGTGCAACATTCAGAAACATAATTTCACTTCATATCACCCCTCATTTTCCTTGCGATAAGGCATTTTAATGCTATTTATCCGATGGAATTAACGGCCATAAAAGTGAGGAACTGCACATGACCAGCCATGCGGTATCAACAGCCGTAATCGGCGCAGGCGATTGGGGAAAAAACCACGTCCGCAAATTTCACGAACTTGGATCACTAAAAGCCATTTGTGAAACAAACCCTACAGTTGCACAAAAAATACATGATGATTTCGGCGTTGTGAATAAATCATTCGATGAAATCATTAACGATCCTGAGATTGATGCAATCGTCCTTGTCACCCCAGCAAATACTCATAAAAACCTTGGTTTAAAAGCTATTGAGCAAGGCAAACATCTTTTCATTGAAAAACCAATTGCTCTTAATTTAGCTGATGCTGAAGCCCTAACCAAAGCAGCCAATGATAAAGGCCTCATTTTAATGATCGGCCATCTCTTACAATATCATCCTTGCTTTGAAAAAATGAAAGAACTTGTCTTAAATGGTGATTTAGGCGAGTTAAGGCATGTCCATTCACGCCGTTTCAATATTGGAAAATTCCGCCAAGAAGAAAATGTCATTTGGGATTTAGGGCCTCATGATGCATCAATGGTTCTCTCATTAGTGAATGATGAGCCGACGTCAATTCAAACCAGCGCTAGCAGCTACTTACTGCCAACGGTTAGCGATTTTGCAACCATCAATCTAGAATTTAAAAACAATATCAACGCAGAACTTAGCCTTTCATGGCTCACACCACAAAAAGAACACCGCCTCATTGTTGTAGGTTCAAAAGCCATGGCCGTTTTTGATGATACATTAGAATGGGATGAAAAACTTCGTATTCATCGTCATAATTGCGCAATGGAATATGACAAACCAGCGATACTAGAGCGCGATATGGAAGGCGAAGCCATTAAAGTGCCTTTCAAAGAACCTTTACTCAATGAATGCGCTACATTCCTAAGCTGCATTGAAACAAACACCCAGCCCCCAAGCAACGGTGAAGAAGCATGCAGAGTAATCAAGCTCCTCGAAACCGCCGATCCTGCAATTGAAACAGGGAACTCACTAAGTAAAGCAAGTTAAAAAAGAAATATTAGACGTACAATGCTCCGGTCCCTGTAGGCAACAGCGATGGTTGTTTTGCGGATGCTCCGTGGGCATCTGAAGCAAAGACAAGGCAACTGAAGGAGCGCTAAAAAGCGCGGTTGCTTGTGGGCAACCTAAAGCGCAACTTAGAAAGAGAATAAAAAGAAAATGGAACCAATCCAGTTCATCGACTTAAAAGCCCAACAAGCCCATATTGGCGTTGATAAAATAAACAGCAAAATCAATGATATTCTAGGCCATGGCCGTTATATTATGGGCCCTGAAATCACTGAACTAGAAGAAAAGCTAAGCGCATTTGCAGGCACAAAACACACTCTGTCTTGCTCTAATGGCTCAGACGCTATTTTGCTGGCATTATTAGCTCTAGAAATCGGCCCAGGTGACGCGGTATTTGTTCCAAGTTTTACATTCGCAGCCACTGGTGAAATGGTCGCTCTTTCAGGGGCAACTCCTGTTTTTGTTGATGTCTTGCCTGACACTATGAACATGGACCCAGAAAATTTAAAACAAGCGATCAAAGAGGTGAAAGAAAAAGGTGAGTTCACACCTAAAGCTGTGATGCCTGTTTGTTTATTTGGTCAAATTGCAAACTACCCAGACCTATGCCCAATCGCCAAAGACGCTGGTTTGAAAGTCATTGCAGATGCCGCTCAAGGCTTTGGCTCAACCATTAATAACACACAAGCTGGTGAGTATGTTGATGTGCTAACAACAAGTTTCTTCCCAGCAAAACCTCTTGGCTGTTATGGAGATGGTGGTGCTGTTCTCACCAATGATGATGAAATTTACAACACACTCATCTCATTAAGAAACCACGGCCAAGGCGTTGATAAATATGACAATGTCCGCATCGGCATCAATGGCCGCCTCGATTCAATTCAAGCAGCTATACTGTTACTCAAGCTAGAAATTTTCCCCGAAGAAATCGAATCTAGAAATGAAATAGCTGCCAGATATAGCCAAGGCTTAAAAGATGTAGTTGAGGTTCCATTTGTACCAGAAAACATCATCTCAACCTGGGCACAATACACAATTCAAACATCAAAAAGAGATGCAATAGCTGACCATTTGAGAGAGAAAAATATCCCAACGGCTATTTATTACGTAAAACCAATGCATAGCCAAACGGTCTATGCCAAATTTCCAATTGCAGGCGGCAAACTCCCAGTCACAGATGACCTTTCACACAATGTAATCAGCCTGCCTATGCACCCTTATCTCAAACCAGATGTGCAAGATAGAATTATCGAAGAAGTCAAAGCAGTCCTTTAAAAAAATGCGCCCTTGCCTTTGAGGCAGGGGCGCATTTTTTTAATGACAATAGCTTCCAAAACTCAAAACGCTAAAAGAGATGAGTTAAAACTCTAACATTTAGCTGAAGATAAAAAACACAAGACCTCAGCACGGTTATTGATGGATAATCAAAAGCAAAACGAAAAGAGACTGTTAGTGCTTAGCCCCGCGCCAT
This sequence comes from Hyphomicrobiales bacterium, assembly GCA_017640685.1. Lineage (GTDB taxonomy): Bacteria > Pseudomonadota > Alphaproteobacteria > Rhizobiales > HXMU1428-3 > HXMU1428-3. The sequence goes on along the minus strand of JAEPQF010000025.1, from coordinate 12,975 downwards.
CGCAGGGCAGCAGTTATGCGGTTGCATGCGACGGTTGCCTAGTGGGCAACTGAAGGAGCAAGTAAAGAGGAGGCAACTGAAGGAGCACTTAAACAGTGGGCAATCCAAAGCACTAAAAGTACCCACCGCCCATAAGACAAAAATTTAATACAAGCTACACAAAGAAGGAACTCAACCCACTTCGGGTTGAGAGACATGACGAAGTGCCAGCGAAGTCCGGCGCCTAGCGCCGCCCCTCGGAGGCCTAAGCGCGATTGCATGCGACAGTTGCCCCTAGTAGGTAACTAAAGGAGCACTTAAACAATGGGTAATGAAGTGCAAAAAAAGCGCTTAGAATAGCCGTGAGAGAAATTAAAGACTTTTCAATAAACTCTCTGCAGAACTTGCATCAGCCTCAGTTGGATTACCTTCGATATTCAAAACCGAAACAACCCCATCATCAACAAGCATGCCAAACCGTTGTGAGCGAACCCCAAGGCCATGAGCCGTTGCATCAAGTTCTAAGCCAAGAGCTTCTGTGAACTCTCCGCTACCATCAGCAAGCATAACAATCTTACCATCAGCTCCAAGAGATTTACTCCAAGCATCCATCACAAAAACATCATTCACAGAAACACAAGCAATTTGGTCAACACCTTTAGCTTTCAGTTCATCATGAGAGGCAAGATAACCAGGCGCATGGTTCATATGACAAGTTGGAGTAAAGGCGCCAGGCACCGCAAATAAAGCCGTTTTCTTACCCTTAAAAAGCTCTGATGTAGATTGAGCAGTCGGGCCATCAGCCGTCATGATAGTAAGTTGAACGTCAGGTAATTTTTCTCCAACAGAAATAGCCATAGTAAAGCCCCTTTTTTGAAAACAAATATCTTAGGACTTAGCCTAAAAGAATAATAATTATTTACAATCATTTTATGAGAGAAATTAGCGAACTGGACACGGCTGAACTACGGCTAAATCATCAGCTCGTAAGGTGCAGGTTAAAACAAGCCCTTTAAATTTATGCGGCTCATCAACATCAGCAAGGCTAATTTTATAAAGCAATGGCTTATCACTCTTTTCAGCTCTTTTAACCAATTTTGGTGTTGGCACATACATGCCATCAGGCCCCTCAACAAACAAATCAACCTTTTGAGAAGAAGGAGGCACTAAAACATCTAATGTCAAAGAGGATTTATCTTGCTCCTTGCTCATTTTAACGGTTTGTACGCCCAAACCATCTGTTACGGTTTCAACCGGTTTCGGCGTAAGCGCTAATGCCATTGATAATACAGGAGCAAATCGTTGGGCTTCACTCTCATTAACCGTCAAATTTTGATAGGTACTAACAGGCACACACAAATCATAACAAATGGCATATTGAGCTGTTAATTTGAGCTTTATGGGTTTTGAAGGATCTTCAGGCTTTAATAAAACAGGTAAAGTCACTCGGGATTTATACCCAATAGTCATGCCCATCGGGTCTTGAAATCGCCCAGGTACTGGATACATAACTTTGGCCATTTTCAAATTCTCAGAACCAGTCCAATCAAAGAACGGCGGAATCCCAGTGTCCCCAGGTGTGCGCCAGTAGGTTTTCCATTTCGGCGCTAAACTGATCTCAATACCAGCAAATAATTGTTTCTGACCTAACCACTCGGTTTTAGCCGCTATTAACCGCAATTGAGATTTAGCATTACCTTGCCATTTAGCATTCTCAGCAGCTTCAAAGGCCAAAGCAGGCATAGTTGAAGCAAATGTTAATATTAAAAGCAAAGTAGCTAAAGTTAGTTTTTCAACATGAGATTTAAACAAAAAGCTCACCATAAGTCCTTTAAATCATTCAAGAAACAACATTTAAGTCAATCAATTAAATCCATCAATACCTCTGATCGACAATTAAATAATACCCATTTCCAAATAACTAAGCTTTAAAACATATATCACAATTAGGTGACACAATTAGGCAACAGCGAAAAACATCCAATTAACCAATAACAAGCTCACTCTTCCCAAAACCAATCTTTTTTAGCTAGACTAAACAAAAGTCAAAAGTGCTTTGAAAATAAAAAAGCCCTAACTATCATATAGATAATGCCTGTCATGGATAAAACAAATGCAAAACTTATTAAAAAATAACAATGCATCAGGTCTTAGTGGCCAACTTCTCTTAGCCATGCCCAGCATGCAAGATGACCGCTTCTCAAAAAGCGTCATTTACATATGCGCTCATTCTGAAGAAGGTGCCATGGGCCTGATTATCAATCGCCAAGCAAAATCCATGAACTTCAGTGATATTTTAGAACAAGTCTTCCCAACCATAGACAACAAACCACTCTCAATCTCACAAAATACCAAAAACGTACCCTTTATTCATCTGGGTGGTCCAGTTGAAACAGAAAGAGGCTTTGTGCTTCATTCATCTGATTATCACTCTAAAAGTCATACCTTTCCGGTAAATGATAATATTTCCCTCACAGCAACTATTGATATTTTAAAAGCAATTGCAGAAGGTACTGGCCCAGAACAAGTTTTACTCGCTCTTGGATACGCAGGTTGGGCCCCAGGCCAATTAGAAGAAGAGCTAAGTGATAACGGATGGCTACATTGTAAAGCCAACCCTGATTTGATCTTTGAAACCGACGCCGCTTCTAAATATGACACAGCGTTTAATTCACTTGGCATTGATCCAACACATCTTGTGAACCAAACAGGTCATGCTTAGATCAAGCTAACAAGAAACGAATGCGCTCTAAAAGAAGCAAACTTTACTTCTTGCCCTTTCTATTCCCTTTTTTAGGAGGCTTAGCCCCTTTTTTCTGATTGGCTTGTGGGTGAACATCACCTGGAACACCTGATTGAGGGCCGCCATTCAATTGGCCATTATTGAAATTGAACTTACGTTCTTTTTTGTCATTTTTTTCCTGATATGTCGCATCACCCACATCAGAATATCCACCACCACTGGCTAATTGCGCATAAACATCCATAACTTTTGGATTTAACTCACCAGTTGGCTGAGCTGTAGAAAGAGGCTCTTTCCTCACCTTTTGCGCTAAATCTTTTTTAGTTTCTTTTCGCCGTGCAATCTCGGCCGAACCGGCAACGGCTGCTTGTTCGGCAAGTTTCAAAGCGTCAGTTAACCCTGAACGTTTGGGCTCTTGCCCTGAAACATGGCTTAAGTCCTGCCCGACTTTTTCTCCCAAAGCAGCATGCCTTTGTAAATAAACTTGCTCAGCATCTGCACCATTAGCACCAGAAAACTCAGCTGATTGCCCTTGTTGAGATAAATGATCAACAGCTGTCTGAGCCGCAGGTGAATGTCCTTCACCATTTAAATGCGCTGATTTCAAATGATCTTTTTGTAGTTCGCTATTCTGCAAATTGGCCAAAGCAGCCGCAACAGAAGGGTCCACCTTTTGGCCAACTGCTTCAGTGACTTCTCCAGCACCATTCTGCGGTTTCAAATTTTTCTGGTTGTGTTCGTGATGATGTAAATTCTGCGCACCCAATTCACCTTGCAAGGCCCCATTGCCCCCAAGATTTTGAACCTGCTCTTCATAACCAGAGCCAGAGGAATGATCAGCATGAGGCACATGACGATTTCCATCACCATTATTATTTGTCGCCACTTGTCCATTTGAAACGTGAGGAGTTGCTTCCCTTTCAGTCAAAATATGCTCATTAGAAATATGACCATTAGAAATATGACCATTAGAAACTTTGTCATTTAAAGAAACATCATTCCCTTGTCCACTAATCTGGTCATCAACTTGTTTTGGTGCACCCTCACTAACTTGTTTGCTATCAGCTCCGGTTTTCGCTCGAATAGCGCCAAACATACCTGACCGCCCTTTAATTTTGACATCTTTTGCCAAGGCCTCAAGGAGATAAATCACATCCTTTTGGTTCATCGGTTCGCCAAAGTAAAACCCTTGAGCATAACCACAACCAATTGAGCGAAGGAAAGAAACATCTTCTTCGCTTTCAACCCCTTCAGCAACCACGCCCATATGCAGTTCACTAGCAAGTGCCACAACCGAGCGTAAAATAGCCGGTCCCGTTTTCCCTGAAGAGACATTATGAACAATCGAGCGATCAACTTTCAACGTATCAAAAGGAAAACGATGTAAATAGCTCAAGCTTGAATAACCCGTTCCAAAATCATCTAATGCCAAAGAGGCACCAGCATTTCGAAGCCATCCTAAAATCTCAACAGCCCCTTCAGGGTTCTCCATAACAAGAGATTCGGTCACTTCAAGCCGCAAACTATTTTCAGGCAATGACTCGCGCGTTAGGATCATACGAACTTCTTGATAAAGCTCTTGGCGGAAAAGCTCACGGCTAGAAATATTAATACTAACCACAAGCGGTTCATCAGCACGTGGTAAAATTCTATTCCATTGAACAGCATCTTTCACAGCCTGGTTAAGTACATAAGACCCAAGCTCAGAAATCAAATCAGATTCTTCCGCAATCGGAATAAATTCATCCGGCGATAAACGCCCATGTTTTGGATGATCCCAACGAATAAGGGCTTCAAACCCTGTTAAATCCTCACCTTTAAGTTTGGTAATTGGCTGGTAAAGCACCTTGATCTGCCGGCGTTCAATCGCCCGGCGCAAATCACTTTCAAGCGCCAAACGGTTATCCCGCTCACCGCGCATAGTCGGTTTGAAAATCTCAATCCGGTCTGTGCCAGAGCGCTTGGCTCGGTACATGGCAAGCTCAGCCTCATTGACCAAATCTTGATGGCTTAGCTGCGTGCCATCATAAACAGCGATACCAATGGAACCAGTTAGGATAATTTCCTTACCACCGATTTTCATAGGGCTGCGCAAAGAGCGCCGAATACGCTCAGCCAAAAGCGCAATCTCTTGCGGATTGTTTTCGGTCACAAGCAAAACAGCAAACTGATCACCATTTAAACGTGCCAAACTATCTTGTGGTCCAAGGTGGCGCTGTAACCGGCGTGCAATTGTCAGCAACATCGTATCGCCAATCACCATACCAAAAGATTGGTTCACATGTTTAAAGCGATCAATATCAACAAACAGAATGGTCGGCGGGCGAACACCCCCCTCATCTTTCACGCGCGTAATGGCAATTTGCAGACGGTCAAGAAATAACTCACGGTTAGGAAGGCCAGTTAAACTGTCATGCACCGCGTCACCAAGCAACCGCTCTTGCGAGCGCTTACCATCTGTAACGTCCCTCATCAAACCAACGCAGCGTAATGATCTTTGATGCGGCATAGTCACTGAATGCGCGCGAAGCTCATACCATAGGAAATGTCCCTCATGCCCTCGCATACGAAACTCAAGTTGCAATTCGCCGCCATTTTTCTCTTGCAACGTTCGCATGAGCAAACGAAAGCGTTCTCTGTCAGAGGGGTGCAAATATTGCATCCATTGCTCAACCCGGCAGGTCAACTCACCTTCATGCAATCCCAAAGCATCTTCAACTTCAGGGCTAACAGAAATCTCATCACGGCGTGAATTCCATTGCCATACGGCTGCACCCGCACCTTCTAGGGCTAGTGAACGTAATTGCAATTGACTTGGCGGCGCACCTGCCAACGGTTCAAAAGAACGGAATGCAAATTGCGTCACGGTAAAACCAAGGAGAACCAAAATAAGCACCAAACCAGAGGTCAAAGCTGGCGCAACAATGTCACCAGAAAGCTGGCCAAGTGTCGCAACCCCAGCACCAAACAACCAAACAACAAAAAGGAGCCAGGTTGGCACCAGTGCAAGCGCTCTGTCTTGCCCGCGAATAGCCAAATAACCAATCAGCAATGAGCCAAAGGTCCCAATCGCCAAAAGCGAAAGACGCGCTAAACCAGAAACAAGAATAGGGTCAAGAACCGCAAGCGCAATAAGGCCAAATTGCCCTAAAATCCAAACGCCGAATAAAAGCTTGATCCACCCATGCCAAAACCTTAACCGCAAGAAGGTATAAAGAAAAACCACAAGACTAGACGCAATTGAAGCCTCAGCACCAGCTCGATAAAGCGAGTTCATCTCAGGATCTAGTCGGAATAATTTATGCCAAAAACCAAAATCAACACATAAATAGGCTCCAACACACCAGGCAATAAACGCCGTTGCTGGGAAAATTGCTTTATGGTTGGCTACAAAAACAGCTGTAAGGAAAATCGCTAAAATACCAACGATACCAAGCATGATCCCGTTGAAAAGCGCCATATCGCGCAGCTTCTTACTCAAAGCTAATGGATGCCACAAAAACACCCGCGGGAAACGAGAATTTGAAAGCTCAGCAACAAAAGTCACCGTCTGGCCAGGTTCAATTGTAAGACTAAAAATATCAACAGCATCATTTGGGACGCGCAACGGCAAAAAGCCAACGGAAGGCGTCATATGAATAAGCCGTTTTGCATCCAAATCAGGACGTAAAATACGAGAACCAACAATATTATAACGATCGGTTGTTACAACACGGACAATCTGTTTATCAGTATTATTTTTAAGAGCAAATACAATCCATTTTGGGTCCGTACCTGGTGTTTGAGCTTTCACAGCCATCCGGTTCGAAATGCCATCAGCATCTCGCGCTGTCTCAACTTGCAGCGTATCACCAGCGCCTTTGTAGTGCTCACTAAACTTGGTGATCTCAATTCGTTCAATTTCAGAAGTGAGCTCAATCGGCTCAAGTGCATGAGCCTGAGACAAACCTAAAACAACAGTAAAAAAGCTCAGTAAAACAACAGAAAGTGCTTTAAATCTAGAAAAATGAAACATATTTTTTACAGGCGAGCAAAAATAAGATGCCGTTAATGAAACAAGTTTCAAAAAACATGACATCATAAAATTTAGCGTTGATACGGCCCCTGAAATCACAGAATGCGCCATAAAAAGTATCATTTCCCGCAACCTAATAATTATTTTTGCGCAAATCTGCGTCAAACCAATCCTCAATTCATCCAAACAGGCATCAAAAACTATGCCATAGGAATAGGGCAAATAGATGAATCCCAAAATGTAAACTAAAAAATCAATTAAAAACGGCGCTATTACGTAACAATCTATGTCTAACGTAAATCACTAAAAAGCCAACCAAACAAGAGATGATCTTGCCACTGACCATTTATGCATAAATATTCTCTAGCTAATCCCTCGTTTTTAAATCCACATTTCTCAAGAACACGAATAGATGCTGAATTTTCCGGCAAACTTGCAGCATCAATCCTATGTAATCCCAATTCCTTAAATGCATAAACCCCAAGCGCCTTAACCGCTTCAGTCATATACCCATTTTTCTGGAAAGGCAGTCCAATCCAATAGCCAATAGATCCCGATTGCGTCACCCCCCGTCTCACATTTGAAAGGGTAATGCCTCCTAAAAGATTATTGCCATCTTTAGTAAAAATAAAGAACGGATACCCAGTACTATCACGAAATTCACGTTGATAAAACCGCAAACGCAGCCGAAAACTATCTCTAGATAGCTCATTTTCAGCCCATTTCGGCTCATATGGGACCAATCCCTCTTTGCTAAGCCCGCGCAAGTGGGACCATTCCGCAAAATCCGCCTGTTGCGGCAAACGTAAAATCAACCTATCTGTTGTTAAAATAGGCCCCATATCTAATGATGTTGCAGATCGAAGAAACACCATCTTTTGCAAAACCTCTCAAAATGCTAAAAACTTAGCCCTAAAATCAGTCAAGATACTCTGTCTAAGTTGCTCGCAGGTTTCTGGCAGAAAACTGAAGCCGGACAAAATAAACAACCAAAGGCAAATTAGCAGGCATCTGAAGTGTCGAAAAAACACTTAAACCTCTTAAATTCGTCAATATTCTGTCCACCACCAACCAAAGCAATCGTTGGCTCAGTTTCACTCACAACTCTTTTCATTAAATCTTGGCACATTTCCAAGGTGACAGCATCAATCTCTTCAATCAGCTCAGAAACCGGAATAACACGATTAAAAAACAAAATCTGGCGAGCAAGTTGTTCAGCCCGAACAGCTGAACTTTCCAAACTCATCGCAAGGCTAGATTTTAACTGAGCTTTCGCACGATTTAACTCAGTTAAGTTTAACCCACTCTCACAAAGAGTTGCAATCTCATTCAGCATAACTTCCGTGGCTTCCAACTGCCTCTTTTTATCACAGGCAACATAAAGCCCAAACAATCCTGCATCTTCATAAGAAGAGTGAAAACTATACACATGATAAGCAAGCCCTCGCTTCTCGCGAACCTCTTGAAACAAACGAGACGACATCCCCCCGCCAAGAGCAGAGCTTATAATCTGCATCGTAAAAATATCGGATGATTTAAACGCCACTCCTTTAAAACTAATAACAACATGACCCTGCTCAAATTCTTGAGACGCAGCAGCCATTCCTCCTGTGTAGGTAATCTTCTCTAGGGAACAAAGGTGACCACTTAGCAGTTGAGAAAAATAAGTCTCAGCAAACTGAACGAACTCATCATGTTTGATGGCACCAGCCGCTGATAAAACCATATTCTCTGCCCGGTAATGCGTCTTCATAAAGTCGGTTAAATCCGAAATAATAAAACTAGAAACGGTCGCGGTAGTGCCCATCACAGGCCGGCCAACAGATTGATCTTTAAAAGCAAGAGACTGCGCTAAATCAAAAACAACATCATCTGGCTGGTCTTCACTCGCCAAAATTTCTTGCAAAATCACATCTCTCTCACGAAGAAGCTCATCCTCTTCAAATGAAGGGTTTTGCAAAATATCACCAAGAAGAGAAACAGCCAACTCAACATCAGAGCGCATGACAACGGCATAATATGACGTTTGGTCAAGCCCTGTGGAAGCATTTAAATCACCACCAACATTCTCAATCGTTTCAACAATCTCGTAAGCTGAGCGCGTCGTTGTGCCCTTAAAGGCCATATGCTCAAGAAAATGGGCGATACCATGTTGCTCAGGCCGTTCATTCCGGCTCCCAGCAGCAATCCACGCTCCAAGAGAAACGGTCTCTAAATGCGGCATCTCATAGCTCACAACCCGAAGACCGTTCGCAAGTGTAGAAACACGTGCCTCCATTAAGCAACCTTGCTCGCTCTGGTCTTGTCCGCAATAAATTGAGAAATTGTAGCTAAATCATTTGGCAATTGGCTTACGCGCTCTTCACTTTTTAATTGAGCAATCAACCGCGCTGGTTGAGCCACCTCTACCCCTGTCGCTTTTGTGACCACATCAGGGAATTTGGCTGGATGAGCCGTTGCCAAAGCAATCATAGGTACATCTTTAGCCCTACCAGAGCAACGAGCCCCCGCCTCAAGCGCAATCGCACTATGCGGATCAATAACATAATCATTGTCCTCATATTCAGCTGCAATGCGAGATACGGTCTCATCTTCATCGATCCGCATACCTATGAATAAGTCTCTCATAGGTGCCAATTCATTTTCAGAAAGTTGGAACTCACCTTTTGTCGATAGGTCTGACATAAGTGCAGAAACTCGTGTCGCATCACGTCCAGCCATTTCAAACATCAACCGCTCAAAATTGGAAGAAACTTGAATGTCCATGCTCGGGCTATAAGTTGCCATCACCCCATCCGGTTTGTACGTGCCAGTCTCCAATGTGCGCACCAAAATATCATTTACATTTGTTGCCACAACGAATTTCTCAATTGGCAATCCCATTTTATGCGCAACAAACCCGGCAAACACATCACCAAAATTCCCGGTTGGCACAGCAAAAGAAAGCGGTCTATTTGGGCTCCCCAAAGCAACAGCTGCTGTGAAATAATAAACGATTTGTGCCATGATGCGTGCCCAGTTAATCGAGTTCACGCCGGTTACTTTCATGCCATCACGAAATTCATGATCATTAAACATAGCCTTGACCATGGCTTGGCAATCATCAAACGTGCCTTCAAGAGCAATGTTAAATACATTTTTCTCCTGTGCTGTTGTCATTTGCCGCCGTTGAACATCTGAAACACGGCCAGAGGGGTGAAGAATGAAAATATCAATTTGCTCACGGCCCCTAAACGCCTCAATAGCGGCCCCCCCAGTGTCACCTGAAGTCGCACCAAGAATAGTCGCACGCTCGCCTCGTTTAATGAGCGCGCGATCCATTAAAAGCCCTAGGATCTGCATAGCAAAATCTTTAAACGCCAATGTCGGACCATGAAATAATTCAAGCAACCATAAATTATCATCCATCTGGACAAGTGGCGCCACAGCCCTGTGGCTAAAGCCTGAATAAGCCTCATTAATCAGCTCTTTAAATTCAGTTTCATCTATAGAAGAACTAACGAAAGGAAACATCACCTGAAACGCAATTTCTTGATATGAGCACCCTCTTAGCGCAGCAATTTGCTCAGCACTAAAAGTTGGCCATGTTTCAGGCACGTAAAGCCCCCCATCACGGGCGAGGCCTGAGAGCATCACATCTTCAAATTCAAGAACTGGCGCTTGCCCGCGCGTGCTCACATATTTCAACTGATTTCTCCTTCAAGCAGGCAAAGCCTAATCAATTTAAAAAGACAATTTAAAAAAGGTATATCTCACTTAAAAGCTTCTCACAGGAAAAGAAAGACGCCTTTAAGAATTCCAAATGACTATATATTTGTTTTTTTAGAAATTTACCAGCATTCAATCAAACGGCCTTATTAACCGTTACATTAATTTAGCTTCTAGTCTAATTTGGAAAAACGACTATAGGCAAAAGCAATAAACACCCCAATCAAAGTCAGAGCCAAACCATACCAGGTTAACGCATACCCAAAATGCTTATCTGAAAACTCAACCTTGGTCACACCAGGCAACGGCCATTCACCAGAAGATTTAAGCCGTTTTTGATCAATCATAAAGTTAAGTGGCTGTTTCACTCCCTCACCAAGGCTGGCATAAAGCTCTGCTATATCACGAACATACCACTTGTTGTTAGCAACATCATTAAGAGGAGAAAAATAGTTCCCCTGTTCACTTAAACGAACCAAGCCATCAATAACTTGTTCTCCCTCAACCAATCCTTTAGGGCGTCGAGACGCATCTTTAAGCTCATCAGGCACAAAGCCCCGATCAATCAAAACAATCTGGCCACTTTGCATTTTGAGAGGTGTGATAATATGCCACCCGATCTTACCCTTATAAGGCAAGAAATAATGACGCTCTTGGTTATGATCAAAAACGCCGCGCACAGTCACAGGTTGAAAGCGAATATCTTCCAAATTTTTCGAAAGTTTAAGCACCTCTTCAAAAGAACGCGAAGGGCTCTCAATCCGTTCGTTCACCAATTCAATCAAATTGGCCTTCCAAGCCATTCGCTCCATCTGCCAATTTCCAAGACCAATCAAAATGACCAATCCTATAATTGCAAAGAGAGACGGAAAAATCAGTCCACTTCGTTTAAATTTATCAATCATCAATCCGGCGCCCTTCATGTGCATCATTGCTAAATTGTAAACAAATCAATATGCCCTTAAACGGCCTTAATAACCCTGCTGAGAGAATAAGAATGCTTGGCAACCAAAGCGCCGCATGCACCCAATAATCAGGGCGGTAATGCACTTCCACATAAATAGCAAGAGCAACCACCAAGAAGCCTACAATGAGAATAATAAAAACCGCGGGCCCATCTCCACTATCTGCAAAATCATAATCAAGATCACAAGAAGAGCAGGATTGTTTCAATGAAATAAACCCTTCAAACAAATGCCCCTTACCACACCGCGGACACCGCCCTAAAATTCCAGCAACAATCGGATTAACCTGTTTTTCTGACATATAAACGTCTCTCTTATGAGATTTTCAAGCTGTCGTTAGCGACCGTTTCTGGTAGGAAACCTGAAAGTCCATTAAAAATAACAACCCAAATTATAAACACAATATATGGTTGCTTTTTGCGGATGCCTAGTGGGCATCTGAAGCAAGAACAACTCAACCTGAAGCACAAAATAGTGCGGTTGCTGGTGAGCAACCTGAAGCACAAAAAAAGAGCCCACCTGCAATATACAGGCGGGCTTTTTTAGCAAATCAAACTTCAAAAGTTTATTTTGATCACTGTTTGATACTTATTGCGCCCATACATAAATACAAGCAAACAAGAACAACCAAACAACATCAACAAAGTGCCAATACCAAGCAGCAGCTTCAAAACCAAAATGTTGCTTTGCCGTAAAGTGTCCAGCCATCGCTCTAAACATCATCACTGCTAGTGTAATTGTACCTACAACCACGTGGAACCCGTGAAAACCTGTTGCCATATAGAATACAGATCCATAAATATTGCCACCATTTTCATTGCTGAAAGCAAAACCGGCATGCATATATTCATAAACCTGACAGATGGTAAAAATAACACCAAGGATAACAGTTAAAAGAAGGCCCCATATAAGTCCCTTGCGGTCATCTTTAAGCATAGCATGGTGAGCCCATGTCACTGTCGTACCAGAAAGAAGCAAAATCAAAGTATTCACCAATGGAAGTTTCCAAGGGTTAAACGTCTCTGTCCCAGCTGGTGGGAATACACCTTGTGTCACTTCATTACGTGTCACCTGACCTAAAGCGGTTTCAGCTCCTCCAGCCGTTTTAATCACCTCATCACCTAAACCAGGGAAAAGAGAAATATCAAAGAAAGCCCAAAACCAAGCTGCAAAAAACATCACTTCAGAAGCAATGAATAAAATCATACCATAGCGATTGTGGATCTGAACAACAGGTGTGTGGTCACCATTTTTTTCAGCTTCCTTAATAACATCACGCCACCACAAAAACATGGTCAACAAAACCAAGCCAAAACCGATCGCAAAAACAACCGAACCATTATCGTGCATCAATTGAATAGCGCCATAAGCCATAACAAAAGCTGCGATTGAGCCTAGTAAAGGCCACGGACTAGGGTCCACCAAATGATAATCATGGTGTTTTCCGTGTTGATCTGCCATTTATCTCTCCCTTAACATGTGCCCCAATGCACGTTAGATTTTAAAAACCTTAAAGACAAAGACCCCCGTCTAGAAAGTCTCTTAAGTCCCCTCAGTTAATTATA